>NZ_FNGA01000004.1:0-300000 GCF_900101105.1 Maridesulfovibrio ferrireducens | reverse complement strand
AAGCCAGAATAAAGAACGATCGAAGTCCCCTTAAAAAAGTTTAAGCCCTAAAATAAATTTAGTATCTTGTTGGATTAATAAGAAAACGTATGATTTCTCCTGATGTCGAAAAAAACAACACAGGAGAAAATTAATGAAAGGTAAAGAAAAAGAACTTCTTTTAAATCCACATGCAGGGTTCCTACGTCTCAAGGATGTCCTCAAAATTATACCTGTAGCCAGAAGCACATGGTTGCGAGGTGTTCAGAGTGGAAGATTTCCACAATCCATTCAATTAACTGAGAGAACTGTCGCTTGGGCTGCGTCTGAAATTTATGAACTTGTAGAGAATCTTCAAAACAAGAATTCTTATCCTTTTGCCAAGGGTAATGAATAATGCCTTACCTAAATGAATTCAAACAAATCTTGGAAGAGCATGGAATCTCTAGCGAGAATTTAATTCGTGACGGTCAGCTGCACCGAACTGCAACGCACACCAAACCTCATAAGAAAAACGCAGCCTACATAATCCATAACAACGATCCTGCAGTTTTGTGGTGGTGTAATTGGGAAACAGGAAATCAGGGTTCATATTCCCCCAAAAACGCTACAGACAACCCTATCGATCAAGCAAAAACACAGGAACGCTTGGCTGACATCAGAAAACAGCAGCTACTAGAGCAAGAGCTACGCCACGCCGAAGCTAAAGAACGAGCTGCAACCATATTACAAAACTGCTTGCCTTGCACGCATAGTGAATACCTACAGCGCAAAAAATTGCCTATTATGGATAACCTTTTCCAAGGTCGAAACGGCGAAATCATAATCCCCATTCTTTCAAAAAATGAGTCCGTACAAAGTTTACAACGTATTTTCCCAGACGGTAAAAAACGGTTCTTAACTGGCGGGAAAATAAACGGTGGATTCTTCTACCTTGGCAAAAATCCTGAAAAAGCAATTTATCTGTGTGAAGGCTATGCCACGGCTGCAAGCGTCTATCTAGCCTCACAAGATACAACTTACCTCTCTTTCTCAGCCAACAACTTAAAACCTGTCGCTTTGTTCTTGCGTAAAAAATAGCCACAAATACCCATAATCATATGTGCCGATGCGGATGAAGCTGGTCAAAAGAATGCTGTAGAATGTCTAGGCATCACGAATTTATCCGTGGCAACTCCTTCTTTTTTAAATATTGAAGGATCAGATTTTAACGACCTACATTTAAGTCAAGGACTTGGAGAAGTATCAAAGCAGATCGAAGCTGCCTACTCTGCGCATATTCAAGCACAAAAATCGCAAGCGCTATGCGCGATTCAATTAGGAGATTTTCTAAAAATGCCCCTACCTAAACGAGGATTTCTGTTGAAACCAGTTATTCCAACTCAAGGGTTAGTCATTATGTATGCGCCTCGTGGAATAGGTAAAACCTTTGCAGCATTAAGCATGGCTCTGGCTATTTCTGGGGGAGGGGAAATTTTTGAATGGCGAGCGTCCAATCAAAGTAGAGTTCTATACGTTGACGGGGAGATGCCAGCAATAGCGATGCAGGAACGCTTGGCATACCTTGCGATGGGAAACAACGTTCCTCCCAACGCCACGAACAACCTCGTACTTGTCACCCCAGACATTCAACCTTGCCCCATGCCGGACTTATCTACTTATGCAGGGCAACAATCCCTTGAACCTTTGTTAAAAGATATTGCTCTTTTGGTTTTAGATAATATTGCCACACTATGCCGGACAGGTAAGGAAAATGAGGCTCAGTCGTGGCAAAACATGCAGTCATGGTTGCTGGACTTAAGGCGCAGAGGGATTGCAGTTCTAATTATCCATCATGCGGGTAAATCTGGAGACCAAAGAGGCACTAGTGCCCGAGAAGATATCATGGACACCGTGATCAGCCTACGCCGCCCTAAACAATATAAAATGACAGAGGGGGCTAGGTTTGAGGTTCACTTAACTAAAGCTCGTGGAATTTCTGGCGAAGATGTAAAGCCCTTTGAAGCACTTCTATGCAGCGAAAAAGAGTCTTTTTACTGGAAAATAAAAGATATCGAAGATGCTGAGTTAGACGAATTAAAGGCGCTTCTATCCGAAGGGCTGAGCATTCGAGACTGTGCTGAAGAAATGGGAAGATCCAAATCCTCAGTGCACAGGCTCAAAAAGAAATTGGAAGCCACGAACTGAAAACAAAATTGACCGCCAGTCCCGCTTTTAAATTCTATAGGTTTCGGGACACTGGGACAATAAAATGCACTCCTAAATTATAACAAAATATTTGCCCCAAAAACCTGCATAAATTCCTCTGGTGAAAAAATAACGCAAAATTCGACTTTGTCCCACTGTACCACCTCCTAGTAGGGAGGACACGGGACAGTGAAATCAAGACTCAATTGCTAGCCCCCCCCTGAAGGATAGAGATGGCAATCACGATTGACACATTATATTCGTGCTAGCTTTACCGAGGTAAGGAGCAAGCCATGTTTTCGTTTCACTTAAACGCTTGCCCTGCGGGGTAGCAATAAATCAAAGCACAAAAAATAAAACCACAAAATGAAAAATAATTATCATAAAAAAACAGGTCGTCCCACTCTCCCTAGCGAGGACGTTAGACAATACGTTATTGGCGTCCGTGTAAATTTAAAAGAACGGACACTGCTAGCTAGTAAAGCCCGAATGTTAAATCTATCTCTTTCGCAATGCTTACGAGAACTATCCATACAAAAGAACATAAACCACTTAATTGTCCCAACCATAAACAGACAAGCTTACGCCGAACTATCAAAGCTTGGAAGCAATCTAAATCAGCTTTTGCAGCTTAGCTATCGCTTAGACAAGAACGCGATCCCAGAGCAATTAATCAACGAAACGCACGAAGCTGTCACAAAACTACGCTGCGACCTGCTAGGCCTAAACAAAGCTGCGAAGAATGATAGCTAAGCTAGTAAAAGGTACAGGATTTCGCGGAGCTTTGGATTATGATCTAGGGAAAGCTGGTGCATCTATTTTAACAACCAATATGGCCGGAAAAGAGCCGAGAGGCTTAGCAAATGAATTTGGAGCTATTCGCAATTTGCGACCTAATTTAAAAAAAGTAGTTTGCCATGCAAGCATTAGTCTGGCTCCACAAGAAAGCCTAACAGACAAGGAATGGCGTGACGTCACGCAAAAATACATACAAGCAATGGGGTTTAGTGACTGCCAATATATTGCGACAAAACATACAGACACAGAACATCCACATATTCACATTGTAGTTAACCGAGTCACCATGAGGGGAGAGGTTGTAAGCGACAGTAATGATTTTAGAAAACAAGAAAAATTAATGCGAGAACTAGAGAAAAAATACGAACTGCAAATTGTTCCAAACAGTAAAGAAGTCAACTCCAAAGCATTAACCAAAAATGAAGTTGAAAAAGCTCTCCGCACAGGAGAATTGCCTATCAGAATGCAACTACAAAAAAAGGTAAAAGAAACTTTAAACACGAACAAAGACCTTAATTTATTCATAAAATCACTAAAAGCAAACAATATTGAAGTACGACTAAACCAAGCCAAAAATGGAAATATCAGAGGCATTAGTTTTGCGCTGAATGGAATAACCATGAAAGGCAGTTCCCTAGGTAAAGGTTACTCTTGGAACGGACTGCAAAAAGGAGGATTATATGAGCAAAATGGAAAAAATAAAGAACTTATCGACTACGAAAGAAGAGGCTCCAGAAGTGGACGAAATCACAATGATGGAAGCCCGCTTGGGATTGTTGAGCCAGCAGGAGCAACACAAGATCGAGAGCAACATGGAGTTGATCAAGCTTTTGAAAAAATTTCAAAAAGTAATCACGGAATCAACTCGGACAGTAGAAAAAACCATCGAAGAAACAAAGGATTTTCCCGTTAAGGCCGTGAAGTTATTAGAAAGGGACGTAAAGCATTGTATAGCGATATGTAATCAAGTCAACAAGCAAGCCGGAAAGGCTCATGATGAGGCATGCGAAGTCTATAACTACATGCAAAATGAAATGCGGAATAACACCTACATAAATATGGGAGTTATGTTTCTTTCTTCGTTTGTTGGGGTTTTGCTTGGGGTGGTGATTATATTGTATACGTTGGGGGTTTTGTAAAAGAGGCTGACTGTCAGATCAAGTCGGAACTAATACATATGACCCACTATTTACGAATTGGTAGGCGAGGGATTAATTTGGGGGCCGATAACGCCCGTATACCCATGATTCATGAGGATAAGTGGAATTAGGGAGAATTTAAAAACTACCAAAAACTAGCTAAAACTACCGACTTTTGTACGCAAATTTGCGGACAGTTTGCTTACAGATATTTTTATTAACTATGCGGGCCGCCACCATTTTCAACGCAAGGTTTTCTGTTAGCAACGGAATCGTTTATCCACAATCATGTCGCAAGATTACATCCAATCCATAATTTGCTAAAAACACTACTCCAATGACGCAAGTGAAGTTTCAAGCTGACTTTCAATATTTGAGTAATATGACAACATCTCATCTAATGCGGCGTATTTACGGATTAAATCAGTTTCAAGCAAATCAAGCCGTGCGCTTTCATCATAAATTTCATTTTCATAATTAGTGCAAGAACTTTCATAGCTACTAATCAATAACGGGATGGAACCAGTTTCGACATCTGTAATATCTGAACATAAATCAGCGATTTCCCCGGCTTTTCCTTGCTTAACCGAAATTGTCGCAGAGTAAACTCCATCCGTAGTTTCTGTTCCTTCCAAATAAAGACCGTTTGCATCGCTATCTCGCTGAGCAAGCATGGTATTCCCATCTATCAGCATATCAACACCATTAATTGTTGCAGAAACAATCACCCCACCCGACACTTCATACTCAACATCATACTCCCCCGCAGAAGTTAATCCGCTGATGCTTGAAATTATTTCCAGCGAGGAATTACTTGAAGAAGCTTCACCTGATGCGGAAAAAAGCTCTGCTACGGTTTCCGGTGAATCAGTAAGAGCTTCGTTAAGCTCATCATAATCTATGACGAGTTGCCCGAAAGTAGCAGATCCCTGCTCTGAATCTGTGGAAATTCCTACCATTGAAAGAGAAGAATAAAGATCACCGCTTCCCGTTTCACTGTCATAACGTTCAAAGCCTTGACCAATAGAAGATAAAATTAATTTGATCTGATTATAAACCAAATCCAAAGTACTATCGTTTAATTTAAAAGAGGATTCATCTTCATCATCTGAATTAGTATCAAGACGGCCTGTAACACTTTGAATATCATAAATAATCTGGTTAATCTCTGTAACAAATGTTTCAACCTTTTCAATCATGCCCTCGGTATCGTAACTAATACCAACCTCTATACCATCTTGATCTGTAGTGCTGTTCAAAGTAAGGGTTACATTGTTAATAAGGTCGTCAACAGTATTTGAATCTCTTTCAAGCCACTCATCCGCACCGGAAGGATAGCCATTAATTTTGAGATATGCGTTCTGTGCCTGCTGGGTATTATTAAAATCTGCGGCAGTTAATGAATCCAGTGCGCTGAGATCCTTTATTTCAATTAAATTAGCGGCTCCTGTTTCCTCGCCCGAAAAACTTAAATGATAATTTGCTCCGTCATAGATAAGCGATGCTTCAATTTTATCATCAAACTTACTGCTTTGATTTATCTGATTTACTAATTCTTCAGCGCTTGTTCCTGCTGAAATATCCAGTGAAATATCCTCACCGGCATAAGATAATATTATGGATGAATCCGTACTGCAAAGTATTGTGTCGTAGGATGCAATGTCATAATCTTCAGCTACCCAAGTATCTTTTTTTGCAAGCTGATTAATAACGACATTATGCGAACTCGGCTCCGCCCCGTCCTCGACAATGGCACTTAGCTCATCGCCTGAGATTGAACCTGTATAACTATAAAATTCTTCAACTTCATCCATTTCCTGCATGATTACAGACAGACTGAGAAGTTCCTCATCAAGAGTTGTGAGAACCTCTACTGCATTTTCTGCATATACGAGGTCTTCTTCATATTGCGTCTTTTTGTATGACTCAGCTTCGATTGTTATATCAATAATGTTTTCAAAATCGGTCCCATTACCAAGACCTGAAAAAGTAACAGCTCCAGAAATTGAAGTTGAAGAATAAGACAGGACATCCGATGAAAGCGAAGAAATAGCCATGCCGCACTCCTATATGTAGTCCATTATGCTGGAACTTATTATTTCTGCGGAAGACTTAAGAACCGCCTCATAAATATATGAGGCCTGACTCAGTTCAATTGAAAGCTGTGCTGTATTTGCATCTTCTTCCGAACTTATCGCTGAAGCCACCCGTTCTCTTGAAAGTGACAAACTGCTCAGTATAAATGATATTTTCTCTTCACTGGAACCAATATCAGCTGAAACTGTTGTTATGGTTTCGTGCCCGTCACGCAACTTTTCAAGACAACTTGCAACCCCGGCTTCATCTCCAATCTCCAGATATGCGATCGCATCATTAATGGTTTCAAAGAGATTAGGTTCATCGTAGGGAACTCCTGTTTCTGGATCTACTCCGCCAAAAGCTTCATGTCCGACAGTATTTACATCAACATCCAAACTCTCCGAAATAGCGACCGACATAGCCTTATCAGAACCATTATAAGATAGCGCAGTACGCACTATAAATTGACTGCCTTCTCCATCATCGGCAGCAGTAAGGACTGTCCCTGCATTCATCTCAACGGAGATATCTCCAAGATTAAGATTCATTTCGGGAGGCACGGCGGTTCCATCCATTGTTCCTGTTTCCCAGGAATCACCACCATTAGTTGAAAATTTATAATCTATGGAGTCTACACCGACTATCCCGTCTGAAGTAAATTCAACCCACACACTATCTTCCAACTCTCCTGTAATCTCTACAATATCAGTCAGAGCAGGCGAATCTCCATTCAGAGTCACTCCTGTGGTATATTCATAAGGAGAAGTATCAGTCGCTTCACCGGAAAACAGGTAATCATCACCAGATTTAGCATTTGCAATATCTACCAATGAGTCCATATAAGACCTCATTTCTTCTGCCATCATCTGGCTCTGTACGAGATTGAATGTTCCGGTTGCCCCCTGCTCGGCTTGCTCAAGTACTGAACTCATTATTTCGCTTGCCTGAACCAACAAATCATCCGCAGTGCCTAAAATTCCATTTGCAATCGTTCCATTTTCACTCTGAGATGCAAGACTTTCATCATAAGTCCTCAACTTCATGACATTTCCCATTCCAGCAGGATCATCTGACGGAGCATTCAATCTCTTTTGAGAACTTGTCTCTTTATTAAGCTCAGTCAGTCTGACCAAAGAAGAATTGATACTATTCAGGCTCTGTGCATAAATTTGGGTGGTGCTGATTCGCATAACTGCTCCTGATTACATCATACCGAGAATGGTATCGAACATATCGCGCGAGACGGAGATAATCTGACATGCAGCCTCATACTGTTGTTGCTGGCGGGTAAGATTGATCATCTCTTCATCCACGTTGACTCCGCTGACAGAGGCTTGCTGATCATAATAAAGCTGAGCCGCAGACGAATCACATATAATCTGAGTCTCTGCTGTTGCGGCGGCAGCTCCAACTCCGGAAACAACCCCTGAAAGATATTCAGAAAGAGATGCCACCTGCGAAGATGTTTCATTTCCAATTGTAATGGCCTTTGTCATCAATTCATTGATGGATTTTGCCGTGTCATTACTACCTGAGGAAACGAGTCCGTCGGTTCCGACTTCTCCGCAGTTTACATGCGAGGGATCACCTTGAATGTACGAATTTACACCGATATCTGAAGCATCACTTCCTTCAAAAAAAGTATTGATTCCTGCCGCAGCCAGAAAACCGGAACTGTCATCTGCCAGCTCAAAACTCACATCAGTAGCGGATTGTAATTTGAGAAACCCTTCTGAATCTACAGAGGCAGTCAGTGTACCGGGGAAAGCCGTATTTATGGCATTTACAACATCATCAAGAGAATCTGTGGAGGGATTGATAGAGATAGACGCATTGGACAAAACTGTTCCATCCGCATCATAGGTATATATTGAAAATTCGCCTGATTCTATATTATCAGCATATGTAAGCCCGCTGTTTGAAAGTGTCGCGGCTTGGTCATCGAAGCTATACGTTCCCTCAAGGGCAAGATGAGATGTGAGTCCTGCCCCTTGCGAATGAACCGCATTTACTTCCCAGATTAACGCTGCTGCCATATCATCAATGTTACTCATGACAGGAAGTAATTCGTCATCCCTAACCTTTAATAATCCTGACAGGCTGCCGCCAGTACTCCTGTTTGAAACATCTTTCCCGCTAGCATCGGTCATGGGAGTACAATTTATTAAAGAAGAATCATTCCCCTGCCAGTAAAGACCACTCTTCGGGACGATGGTATAACGGTCCCCTTCAGTATGATCAGTGGTTCCGCCTGAAAAATAGACATCTACACCTTCGATATTGACTGAATTATCAACATCACCTGCGGTATAAATAAGTGTGTTGCCATTTTCATCTTCAGCCCATGTTTTTCCACCATCAAATGAAACTTTAAATTTTGCACTTCCATCCGGTCCAGATGACGTAAATTCTAAAAGAAGCTCTTCACTCGAAGATCCCGAAAAGTTCACATCTCCGGTATAAGTCGATTCGGGCATCAGTGATTCTGTGCTTCGTGCTGATGTGTAAACAAGATTATGAGTTTCAGCTCCTTCTACGAGAGGCATACCACTTTCGGTATAAATCTTTACCTGTCCATCACTGGGAACAACTTCGGATATACCTATTATTTCATCAAGTTCACGAATCATCTGATCGCGACTTGCAACTAATTCATAATTATCAGGAGAAGCTGAAATCTGCTCATTTAAAAGGGCTATCCCATCAATATACTCATTTGCGCTCGCAACCTGCTCACTAATTTCATCCTCAATGGTATATTGCATCTTCTTAAGTTCAGCAGACGTGGAATTAAGCGAATAAACCAAAGATTCAGCTTCACCGAGCAATGCCTCACGCTCTGAGGAAGAGTTGGGATACATAGATAATTCTGCCCATGAAGTAAGGAAAGCATCCTGAGTTGTCCCGAGTCCATCATCAGCACTTTGATTCAAAATTGAATCCATCTGTGAGAGATAACTTGAAGAAGCTTTGCTGGCAGCCAGATCAGCTGAAGCAGCCAAATATTGATCTTCAATGAAGCTGTCCCAATTTGCCTGAATAGCAATAATGTCAGCACCGGTACCAAGACTGTTGCCACCAACATTAATATTACCTGTACTGTCGTAAACGGCGTCTGCACGCTGATATCCAGTAGTTTCCGCATTAGCGATATTATTGGATGTGGTATTAATGGAAACCTGAGCATTATTAACGGCCTTGGAACCGATATTAAATAAGTTACTAATCATGGTTCATGCTCCCTTGAAAATTCAAACTTCAAATTAAATCTCTGCTGACAATCGCAGAAAATTACGCTGCCAGCAGAGATTTCACATCAGCACCTAGCGTTTGAGACTCAAAGCTGTTTCAATCATACTATTCGCTGTGGTCACAACTTTACTATTGGCCTGATATGAAGCTTGAATAATAATCAACTTGGTCATTTCAGAGGCTAAATCAACATTTGAAGCTTCAAGAGCATTCGAAACAACTGACCCGAAACCGGCAGTTCCGGCAGTTCCTATAATTGCTTCCCCTGATTCAGTTGTCGCACTGAATAGGTTGCTACCATTTGCCTTGAGCCCGTTTTTATTATTGAAATCAGCAAGGCCAAGCTGATAAAGTTCAATACTCTGGCTATTTGAATAATTCCCGCTAATTATACCATTTTCATCGACAGTTACTGAGAGTAAGGCCCCTGTAGGATAGCCGTCCTGACCTGCACTGTAGGTCGCGGAGGAAGTGTCACTGTAACTAGTCGTTGCACCCGTTCCCAATTCGACATCTTCAAAAGAAGGTAGGTCGGAGTAGTCAGTCGTTGCGGTTATATCTGCCAGAGTCTTAATGGTTGAACCTGTTGACCATCCTCCGTTGGAACCTACATCTGCTCCGGGATTAGACATGCCGAAACTGAAAGCCACTTCCTGTCCCTCAGTACTTCCTGTGAAGTTCACATTCATTTCCGGAATCCCAGAATCACTAAAGGAGGCTAGTTCCCAGTTTGCGGCATCTTTTGCATTTGAAGAAACAGGAGTGTCGGTAAGCGTGAAGGAAGACATTGAGGTCATTTGACCTTCGGAATTAAAAACCAATGTCCCGGTCATGAGCATACCTGCTCCGCTGGTCGTATTCATGTCTGTTCCACCGAATGAACGCTGATCTTCTTCGGGATCACAGGAAACTACATATTCCCAGATAATATTACCGTCGGAATCGGTGCTTACAGGATCCATATAAGTTGTAAGGTCATGGGCAGAACCATTTTCATCATAAATGGTCATAGTTGATGAATAGCTATATCTGGAGTCATCAAGTGGCGGGGCTTCAGTTCCGTCATATAAATTAAATTCAGAAGTATATGGATTTGAAGTAATTGCACTATCCACACTCTGTGAATCAAGATTCATAGACAATGAAACTTCACTTGTGGCGTTAGGAGGAGACTGAGATTGATCCAGAACAACATTGGTAAGTGAACCCGAGGCAGATCCTTCGTTAACGACCCAGCCCTGCACATTATTGCCATAGGGGTCTACGAGATTACCGTCTTTATCAAAATCGAAATTTCCTGCTCTCGAATAATATTTAGTGCCGGTATCCGGATCTACAACTATATAATAACCATCTCCATTCAAAGCTACATTAGTGGATGTACTGGATGTTTCATACGAACCTTGCGTATAATCAGTATTAACAGTCGCGACGGCAGCTCCGTTACCTACCTGATCACCACCGCTTCCAGTTGTAATAGTGGAGTAAAAAACATCTTCGAATGTAGCATAAGAGCCTTTGAATCCTACAGTACTGGAGTTAGCCAAGTTATTACTGACTACGGAAGTAGCCTGACTGTTAACATTAAGACCCGATATCCCAGTATATAATGAACTTGTGATTCCCATTTTATTTCTCCTTTTACCCTGATCAGGACACTAACGTTACGTCAGCAATAGAAACTTCTCTTCCATCATCAAGAATGAGCAGCGTTCCTGAATTTTCTTGATTGATACTTTTCACAGTTCCGATGGACGAAAGTGAAACATCTATACTGCTACCGTTTTCATCGTAAGCAGTGGCAACAAGATAATAATCCCCGTCAGTCGAGAGTTTTCCACTGGGATTAAGTTCAGCCTGCCCATACAGAGATTCACTCGCAGAAACATTTGAGAACTCTCTTGTGTCCACAATACTTCCACCCGAATTATAGATATTGATGCTGAGAAGAGCTGCATCTTCATCAAGATTAAGCGTCACATCTGAAGCAACACCATCTTCCACTTCAACAACACCTCCAGCGGCCATAACATCCTGCCCGAGATAACTGGAGCTGCTAACGGCAGAAAGAGAACTAAGCTGATCAATAATAGTATTTAAACTTTCATTAGTTTGAGTCTGTTCATCCAGCGATGAATACGCTGTCATCTGGTTAATCATTTCAGTGTTATCAACCGGATTAGTGGGGTCCTGATATTCCATCTGAGTGGTAAGAAGTGTCATAAAATCAACCTGACTGAGGCTGGAGCTGCTGCTTAAATTGTCCTCTGCAACAGTGGTTGAATTTGCCGTTGTGTAACTAACACCTGAGATGCTCATGATACGATCCTCCTTTCGCTTTCCGCTCCGAAGTAGCGGCGCAATTTAGTGATTGCCTGGTGCTTGACGCTCCGAACTGTCTGTGGCGAAATGCCCAGCTGTTCCGCAACTTCAACAGCACGCAAGTCTCCCCAGAAGATCATCTTGATCACTTGTGTTTGCCTCTCTGAAAGCATTCCTCTAGGGATTTTTAATGTATAATTTTGACTTTCTACAACTGATGGTTCAGTGTATTCATCTATAATGAGAGTATTGCGATACATTTTACGCATATAATCAATAGTAACAGATCTACTAATGATGTATAACCATGTATTAAGTGAGCTTTTATCAGAAGAATACTTTGTGATATAATTATGTTTAATTATTTTGAATGCTACTTCTTGAAATATCTCATCAACTTCAAACTGTTTAATACAATTGAATTTGCTCTTTAAAAAAGTTCCAATATCATTTTTAATCTTAATATTATTATCTTTAAAGAATTGATCAACATTAATTGCATTCTTATTATCATATATACTATGTATATTTTCTTTCATTGCTCCTCCTATGCGTAGAAGTAAGCAACTAGTGATCCCTAATACATTAATACAATATTATTTATTGTTCGTATCGAGGTAAGATAAATCGAAGTTTTGTTAAAAACATAAAGTGGTAATAAAGGATTCGGCCTGAAAATTAATAGTTCTTAATCGTAATTCTCTGAAAAATTTGTTCAGCAATTAAAACCGTCATTTTTTTGTTTAGAGTGGAAAGATGTGCCCTAAAAACACTACAAGACTAGGCCAAAACCGCTATAGACAAAGGGCTAGCGGCAAATATTGCTGACGTTAAACATGATAAATTTGAGTTCAACGGCATTATCTTTGGGCAGCACAGAGAATCTTGCCTTGAACCCAATAGATAAGTAGACAGGGGGGCGATTTGACATAAAAAAGACCCGGATAAACCGGGTCTAAATCTTGCCACTCAGCATCTTGAAGAGAGCTAACCAATCAGCTGAAGAGCCATTTGTGGCAAAGAATTTGCTTGTGAAAGCATTGCTACAGCAGACTGGGTTATGATCTGCTGCTTTGAGTAATTGGTCATCTCAGTCGCAACGTCCACATCTGAAATCTGTGATTCTGCGGCCTGAAGGTTTTCCGCCTGAATCTGCAAGTTAGAGATTGTTGCCCCGAGTCTATTCTCAAGAGCTCCGAGGTTCGCCCTTATCTTATCCTTTGAGACAATCGCGTTATCAAGAGCTTCGAGTGAAGCCTGAGCTTGTTCCTGAGTAGACACAGTGAATCCGGCACCTTCAGTACTCTGATTACCGATTCCAAGAGAAGACGCTGTGCAGTTTCCAATTTCAACACTGTACTTATCTTCTGCGGAATCATTACCAGTTCCAAAATGAACAACCAGAGCAGAATCACCACTAAGGTTTCCATTAAGGAGATGAATTCCATTGAAATCGGTAGCACTCGCAATACGGGTGATTTCCGAAGCCATAGCCTGATACTCCTGATCAATTAATGCGCGCTGATCTGAAGTATATGTTCCGGTAGCGGCCTGCTCTGCTAATTCCTTCATACGGATAAGCTTTTCATCAACTACAGAAAGCGCACCGTCAGCGGTCTGAATCATTGAAATACCATCATTGGCATTTCTAACTCCCTGGCTGAGAGTGGAAATGTCAGAACGCATGAGCTCACGCACAGCAAGCCCTGCGGCATCATCAGCAGCAGAATTGATCCTTAGACCAGACGCCATCTTCTCTGTAGAACTACCTAATGCACTATACGCATCATTAAGGTGGCGAGCTGCTGAATTAGCCATTGTGTTGTTGTTAATTACTAATGACATAAAAACCTCCGTGTTTCGTTGTACATCCATGCACTAAAGACCAATGACCTATTCATTTGATCCTTATGCATAGTTATACGCAGCAAACATGCAGAACGTTCATGTCGTTTTTTTGTTATTTAACATTCATAATCTTGACTACCTTAGATTTATATAGAGCATCTTAACATTTCTTTACACTCTTAACATTTTTTAACATTAAACATTTATGCTTATTCCTTCTAAACATTTATAGTGCATCAAGGAGAACAATCATGGACAAAATATTATTAATCGATGATGACCCGGAACTTGGTGAACTTTTAGGAACTTACCTGCGAGACGAAGGATACACTCTGCACACAGAGTGCAATGCCTCCGAAGGATTGAAAAGATTCCGCAATGAAAGCTTCGACCTTATTCTTTTAGATATTATACTTCCTGATATCAGCGGCTTAAGCGTACTTGACCTCATTCGCTCCAAATCCAATGTTCCCGTTATTATGCTCACGGGTAAAGGTGATGAAGTTGACAGAGTGGTAGGTCTCGAGATGGGAGCTGATGACTACATTTGCAAACCTTTTCAATTGAGAGAACTGCTCGCACGCATGCGGGCTGCACTACGCAGATGCGCCATGGTAACCGAAGATTCAAAAAAATATGCAGGCTCAAGCCGGGGTAAAATTGTAGTTGGAGACATTGAGGTTAATCTGGATTCACAATCAGTCCTAGTTAACGGTGAAGATACTCACTTCACAGCTGCAGAATTCAGCATAATTGAGCACTTGTCAGCTAGCTGCGGCACATTAGTTGAACGTGATGCTCTTATGGAAAATGCTCTGGGACGAACAGTCGATTTCGACGATTATGTACTGAATGTTCACATGAGCAACCTGCGCCGCAAAATAGGTGAATCCGTAAGCATCAAAACAATTCGTGGACGCGGCTACATGATGACAGCTAAAAATCAGGCTGGCGCATGATTCATGTTCGTAAGGCAATCTTTGCCTTTTTCTTTTTATTTCTGATTTTCGCTGGCGGGATACATCCTTGCAACGCGGAAGCTGAAGTATTGGACTCCCCCTCACTAGAACAATTAGACCTCGAAGGACTTTTAGAAGTAGAAGTAATCTCCCCTACAAACAGAAAACAATCTCTCGAAAATATCGCTGGTTCCTACACAGTCCTTACCGAAGAAGACATAAAAGCCAGCGGGGCCATGTCCGTTCCTGAAGCATTGCGAGTTGTACCGGGAGTTCTCGTAACTCGCATGGACACAAACAAATGGGCTATTGGAATTCGTGGATTTAATGGAATGTTCAATAGCAAACAGCTTATTCTCATTGATAACCGCCCGATAACCTCTCCATTCTATTCAGAAGTAATCTGGTCAAATAATGACCTTCCTATTGAACTTGTGAAAAGGATTGAAGTTATTCGCGGCCCTTGGACCAGTCTATGGGGATCTGAGTCCTTAAACGGTGTAATCAAAATTATCACCAAATCAGCCAAAGAATTGAAAGGAACTCAAAGTGTCTCGGTAGTTGGAACAGACGGCGTAAATCAAATGATTCGACAAGGAGGCGAACTTTCGGACGAAAACAACTTTATGGTTTATGCGAAAGGAGGCTATGAATCTGGAAAATCCTATAAAGTTAAAGGAACTGCTCACAAGGGATCAAAAGATTTAGTTAAAGGGAATACCGGATTCAGATCAGATTGGCAGAATGCCTTCACCGACCAACTCACTCTTCAAGGCGATATATCCGCCTCCTCCATTAAAGAGCACTCTCCTCCGGGAACTCCCTTTTCCGCTAACAGAGAAAAAAAAGAATATGGAGGATATGCTCAGTTCACATGGGACAGAGCAACCGGAATAAATTCAGGAATGCAATTCCGCACCTCTTATACTCACTCCGCAACAACTTTCGATGACCTCAACGGGATTTCAAACACAGTTGATGCTGAGTTCCTTTATTCTGCTGAACAAATAGGAATGCACCTTATGACCTTTGGCGTCGGGGGCCGTTATTTCTGGGATTCATTTGAGCAGGGCAAACATGTCACTGTCCATAATGACCAGTTCAGCCGTATGGATGTCAGCGCTTTCGCACAAGACAAAATGACTCTGATCGAAGAAAGTCTTTTCCTCACGCTCGGCTTAAAACTGGACTATTCAGAAAAGGTAAACATTTCTCCTCAAGCAACAGCCAGACTTCTATATACTGCGGATAAAGATGAATATTGGATTGCCGCATCGCGTGCAACAAAAACGCCAAGCAACTGGGCTAGAGAGGGGCGATATGAAGTAAAATACAGAGGTGAGCGATACGAAATTGACACAACTAACGGTTTAGAATCAGAAGAACTTACATCATTTGAAGCCGGTTATCGTAGAATTTTCAGTGACAACCTTAAATTTGATCTTTCACTATATTTCAACAGCTATGATAAGCTGTTAACTCTCAGTTATGATAAAGACACAAGAATTGCGACACCAACCAGCTCTCTTTGCGGGCTGACATACGGAACAGAAGCATCTCTTGACTGGAAAGCTCTACCAAGACTAACCCTGCGCCCTTCAATAAGCTTGTCGAATCAAGATTTCACAGGATCGTCCATCGACAGTCCGGGGTTCGCCCCTCCGCTTAACAGCCCAATTTACAATGTAAAGCTTCAAGCTTTGATCAATCTTGCTGACAACTTAGATCTGGACCTTTTCACTTCATATCTTAACAGCATGGACGACAAGGATCTCTCCACAGGATTCAGTTTTGATGCTCGTCTAGCATGGCGTCCTGTAAACAACTTGTCTTTTGAGCTGATAGGATCAAGCCTTCTGTCCCCCATTAATGACGGGAACTTTGCACCGACTAAACCTTCAGGGTCTTTGAGGGTTATATGGGACTTCTAGGCAGGCACAAACTCCTGACGCCGATTTTTACGGCACTCCTAGCAGTCTTAATCCTTCTGTCATCCTCAATAGCAATGGCTGCTGACACAAAAAGAACTGCAACCAAAACACAACTACGTGCGTTGTTCATAAAAAAAATACCCAAATATGTCCTATGGCCTGAGCAAAGCAATTCAAAACATGGCAGACCGTACACGGTTGCAACCATTGATAAAGATGAACTGGTTCCTTTTTTTAATACACCTGACTCATTCAAGCTGGTGCGCTGGCCCGCTGAGAATTGTCAGGTCCTTTTTCTTGACAGCAAAAAGCCGCGTGTAATAGCGGCAATTATCAAACAAGTACAAGACAAACCCATCCTGACCATCGGACAAAATCCCGATTTTTTACGCATGGGCGGAATCATTAACCTTGTTGAATCCGGCTCAAGAATGAAACTGCAAGTTAATATCTGCGCGGCCCGTAAAGCGGGACTTACCATCAGTTCAAAACTACTTAAACTTTCTGAGATATATTGCGGAGATAAAACACAATGATTGGATTCCAGAATAGTATTGGGCGCAAGATAGGCGCGGCAATTCTGGGAACAACCGTTTCCGCTCTTGTCTTGACTATGACTTTAAATATCGCCACATTTTTTCATTCATATAGGCAGGCCACAGTACAAAAGGCCAATGGCCTTGCTAAGATTATAGCAACCTCTACAATTTCAGCTTTGGATTTTAATGATCCAGATTCAGCAAAAGAAGTCCTCGATTCACTTTCGCTTATTACAAATATTGTCGGGGCCACAATTTTTACATCGGCAGGCGATATTTTTGCATCTTTCGGAAAAAACACAGAATCACTACCCACGGAAGATGGCCCACAAGTTAATCTAAACACCTTTGCTGTGATTCAGCCCATTCAATCCGAAAACGAAACACTGGGATATATCGTGCTAGAAGGAACATTCTCTGATCAAGGAGAATGGTTCTACCACAACCTTGCGACCTCAGCACTTATACTCATTGCGGTCCTAGCGGCGTGCATAATAGCAGCCAACCATTTCCGAAAAAAAATTACAAAACCTATCGGCCAGCTGACAGATGCTGTTAGAGAAATTTCAGAGAATAAGGATTATTCTAAACGCGTTGCTTACAAAAGTAAGGATGAAATAGGTTATCTTGTCTCAGAATTCAATTCCATGCTTGGAAAAATTGAAACCCGCGATTCGTGGTTGAACAGCCATAGAGAAATGTTAGAAACAATAGTTTCCCAACGCACAAAAGAAGTTCGCGCCAAACAAAAACAGTTAAAAGAAAAGAACACCCAGCTTGTTAAACAAATTCATGAAAGACGCACCGCAGAAATGATCCGCGAAGAAGTGGAACGTATCAATCGGCACGACCTTAAATCTTCACTTAATTTGGTTATCGGCTATCCGGAACTACTGCTTAACAAGGGCAATCTAACCCCGGAACAAGGTAAATATATCAAGAGAATTGCAGCAGCGGGATACCGTATGCTCGACATGATTCAATTTCATCTCGATATGTTTAAAATGGAACAGGAAATATACACCCTTAAAACGATGCAAGTCGATCTCATCGAAATGCTATGTTCACTGGAAGAAGAAATGGCGCTCTTACTCAATCAGTCAGAGGTGTCGTTATCCATAATAATGAACAAGGAAGAGATAAACGGAGTGGAAGAAGTTCATATTAACGGAGAAATGGTTCTACTACGAACCATGTTTAGAAATCTGATTAAAAACGGTGTGGAAGGGTCTGTAAAAGGTGGAAGTGTATCCATTTCTGTCGAAAGCGATAAATCCTTTACAACCGTCAGCATAAGCAACAGCCTTCCCGTTCCAGTTGAAGTCCGTAATAGATTCTTCAACAAATACGTGACCGAGGGCAAAGAAGACGGAACAGGACTCGGAACGTACTCAGCTCAACTTATAGCGAAAACCCACAATGCATCAATATTTATGGAAACATCAGATGAAAAAGGTACGATTGTTTCTGCTAAATTTAAATCTATCACTGCAGATTGTTAAGAAAAATATGGCAGGATCAATCCTAAAAGGACACCCTGCGATACACATCCACAAAGATAACTACACCGGATTACTCCGACTGAAAACAAAGTGTACGTACAATATCCTGCGTCTGGCCACAGCCTTGGAGCAGGAGTTCGATCCCGTCCGAAGAATCAAAAGATTTCGGATGTTCATACCCTATTTTGTAGCCAATTTCCTATTTGGTCACAGCTTACTAGCCACCTTTTCCACGACAAAGACCATGGATGATGTCCGCCGATTGGCCAAAGAACACATCAGGCCGGACATGCCCTTAAACCAGTCTCCCAACATGAATTTGTACAATCTCTGAGCCAAAACAAAAAAAAACACAATGCGATAAAACATTGCGGGGCTTTACTTTTACTGGAGCCAACGATCAGAGTTGAACTGACGGTAATCCCCCCGAAAATTAATTGTTCTGAAAAGTAAATCTTAAAAAAACAGGCATTCCATGATCTTCCTCGAATCCAAATCCCTCATGCAATAGGAATTTTAACATAGAAGACACTCCCTATTCCTATACAGCTTTCAACTTCAATTTGTCCCTTGTGGGTATCAACAATCTGTTTGCAAATAGATAATCCCAAGCCACTTCCTCTTGTCTTTCTGGACCGCGCTTTATCAACTCGATAAAATCGTTTGAAAATATGTGCGAGTTCTTCTTGGGGAATTCCGATGCCGGTATCTCTTATTGTGATCACTGCTGAATTATTAACAGACTTTAATCCAACAGATATGACTCCACCTTTAGGTGTATATCTAATGGCATTGCTCAGTATATTAACCAACAATCTTCTCAGGCTGGATTTTTCTCCATAAACAAACACTTTGCCTAAAGAGCATAGCTTCAGAATCACCTCTTTTTCTCGGCAAAGAATGGCGATGTCATCACATACTGCACTAATAAACTCAGCCATATCAATCGATTTGAATTCAAGATGCTCCTTGCCTGCATCTGCTCTGGCAAGAGTTAACAGCTGGTTGATAACTAGGGACATTTCATTCGATTCTTGAGCAATTATCTCAAGAGCTTTTCGGTATGTTTCGGCGTCTCTTTCTTTTTCCAGCGTAAGTGTAGCCTCAGCTTGAATAACGGCAAGAGGAGCTCTAAGTTCATGCGAAGCATCAGCAGTAAATTCTGTTTGACGTTGAAATGCCCGCTCGATCCTGCCTATCATTTTATTTAGTACAGTAGAAAGCTCACCCAGCTCATCTTTTGTCTTGATCTTGATTCTCTGACTTAAATCGTGTTCTCCTATTTCCTGAGCTGTTTTAGTGATTTCTTTAACAGGATTAAATGCTTTTCGTGTAAGGAAAACACCTCCAAAGCCCGAAATCGCAATCGTAAGTGGAATGGCAGTAAGGAGTATGCGTAATAGTTGATCAATAGCTAGATTCATATCTTTTGTGGGTCTGGCTATTACCAGAGCAGCTGATTTAATTTCCACTGCTTGATTATTATGAAAAATGGATTTTTCGGGAAATCTTCCACCCCTAGGCTCAAGGCCATTCATTTTTTTCACAAAACGGTTCAAATGGATAACAGGATTAACAGGAGCATAGTGAGTTGCGAAGACTCTTACTTTTTCGTTGTTTATATAAGAAGTGGTAGAAAATATGCTTTCGCCTGAAAGAGCCTGATTAACGAGAGGCTTGCTTATGGGAACTTCATGTCCCTTGTGAGATATATGTGTCAGTTCACCATTTGTGTAAAAATAGATAGAGACAAACTCTCCTGCCTCTTCTTCAAATGTTCCACTGGCAATAATCGGAATAAGATCCTTGAAATCTGCGAGTTGCTTACCTCTGACTTTCAGCGAATCATCAAAATTTCTGTGTAACGTTCCTGAAAGTGTAAAATAAATTCCACTTCCTAAAAGAATCAAAAGAACACTGAGGATAGATAGGTACCAGAGAGTAAATTTAAACCTGATGGTATTTATTAAATTCATTACGACTTCATTCTATATCCAGCACCTCTAACGGTCTGAATAATTTGCTTGCCCTGCTCAGGGTCTATTTTCTGCCTTATTCTTCGGATATAGACATCCACTAAATTTGAGATGCTGTCCAAAGCATAATCCCAGGCATGAGATTCAATCATGGTACGGGTTACGACCGCATTTGGATTGCGCATTAGATATTCCAAAATGACATATTCCTTTGTCGTCAGTTCGATAGGTTCACTTTTCCAGTGAACCTCCCGACTCTTTGTATCGAGAACCAATTCTCCGACAGACAACTTGGACGACTTTGATGGGTTATCACGCCTTAAAAGAGCTCGTGCACGGGCTAAAAGCTCAGCAAACGCAAATGGTTTAGTGAGATAATCATCCGCTCCGGTATCAAGTCCTCTGACCCTATCTTCAACCGTGTCTCTGGCTGTCAACATAAGAATGGGAGTGGTAATATTTTTTCTTCGAAGGTCTTTGCAAATTTCTAAGCCGTCTTTGCTGGGCAGCATAATATCCAGGATAATCAAATCGTAGGAATGTGTATCTGCGTAACACTCACCTTCTTTTCCATCATAAGCACAATCAACAACATATGCATTCTCTTTAAGGCCCCGTTTCAGAACATCGCATAGTTTTCGATCATCATCGACAATAAGAATTTTCATATTACCTCCCGGACATTTATTGAAGGCAGTATATTTCACAAACATTAATAGAAAATGAATAAAAAAATATTTTTTATTCATGTGTAATTCATTTCCTAGGGTTCTTTTCTACCTGCAAGCTTATCGCTGCTGAGTACAGAAACTTTTCATTAAGGAAGTGATCATATGAAAAAACTGACATTCATAATTGTTGCTACAATTTTATCGATAAATTCTTATCAACTCAATGCATTTGCTGAAAAGCTAAGCTTTAAGGACTGCACAACTCTTACGAGCAATGAAAGTCAGTGTAAGGATTGTTGCGATTGTCTGGATGTCGATGCCGCTACCCGCCGCCAGTGTCGGCAGGCATGTACCGCAACTGACTTTCGCCTGAATTCCAGGACAATGGCCATGAAAGTTCCATCGATACTTGGCCCTGATGGTGATTACTCCGTTGCACTTAAAGCCACAACTGAGCAGGCCTGCAAGGAATATTGTGATGGATCAGATGAATTGGCTTGCGGAGACCGGCGTTATTGCCGCGATGCATGCAACGCAGCTTATTTTAAAAACTCTCCTGAAAGGAAGCATCGCTTTGGTAGTTTTGACAGGAACCATGACGGATTTCTAGATATAAATTAACATTGATTTTTTGTTCAAACAAACGGTCATATAAGGTTTTGTAATTATGCCATCTACACGAAAAATGATTGTGATGAAAACGCTAAAAAGCGGTGTGAATCTTTTAAAGCTTTTGCTCATGGTTGGAGGTTTTCTTTTTCTAGTCCAATATGCACAGAATAATTGGGTGGAATCTTCGCTTCGGGACCATTCTGAAGCCCTGAGTTATCGGCTGGAAAAAATCAAAAGATGCGACATGGAAAATACGATTTCCTGTACCGGAACTATTGCTGCAGTTGGAACTGTTGAGGTCGGAACGCAAGTCTCCGGCACGATAAAAAAAGTACTGGTCGATTATAATGATCAGGTGAAAGAAGGTCAGATTCTGGCTGAACTTGATCTGGACCTGTTCAAAGCTGCCGTGGACATCGCCAGAGCCTCCGTTCTCAGTTCAAAGGCTATCTATAAACAGGCCGCAGCAGACTATGAAAGGAATAAACCTTTATACAAAGAGGGACATCTCTCAACTCACGAGCTGCTTGTCTATGAGACGGAAAGGGACATTGCAAAGGCGCAGATCCTGTCAGCAAAGGCCGCTGTGAAAAGTGCCGAGACAAATCTTGAAAATGCACAGATCAAGTCTCCCATTGATGGCGTTATTCTCGAACGGAACATCGATGTAGGCCAGACCGTAGCAGCCAGCTATAGCACGCCGACTCTTTTTATTATTGCTGAAGATCTATCAGACATGGAGATTGAAGCCAATGTGGATGAAAGCGATGTAGGAATAGTGAAGAAGGGGCAGCAGGTTAAATTTTCTGTTCAATCTTATCCCGACGCGATTTTCTTCGGAACAGTGAGTCAGATTCAGTTGAACCCTACCGAAACTTCCGATGTTGTTACCTACACTGTAATTGTGGATGCGCCCAATAAAGAAGGTAAACTTCTACCCGGAATGACTGCTACTGCGGATTTTTGTGTAGAAAAAGCTAAAAATGAACTGGTGGTGCCGAACGCTGCCTTATATTTCACACTTGGCGTTCATGACAAAGCAGAAACCCCCGGAATCTATATTCTTGAAAAGGGAATTCCTAAACGGGTTTCTGTCAGCCTCGGCATGACTACAAATACGGGCACGGTGATAAAAGATACCGAGCTGACAGCTGGTGAGTCTGTAATTATCGGTAAGAATATTAACAAAACAAAAAGCTCTAAGGGGTTTTTAACAAAGATTTTACCCAGCAGACCAAAGCGCGGCCCGAAAATGTAATCCTCTTGATTTTTAAGGAATTGTAAATGGAACTAATCCAACTCAAAGACATTACAAAAACATTTCACCTTGGCGGGGAAACCGTCCGGGCTCTTGATGACATTACTCTCACTATCCCAAGAGGTGATTTCGTAGCAATAATTGGAACTTCAGGGTCTGGTAAGTCTACCCTGATGAACGTTTTAGGTTGTCTGGATAAGGCTGATCACGGGAAGTATTTGCTGGAAGGAATACCTGTAGAACAACTTGATAAAAATGCTCTGGCTGACATTCGCAATAAGAGAATCGGATTTGTGTTTCAAGGTTTCAATCTTCTTCCGAAAACAAGCGCTCTAGAAAATGTGCAACTGCCTTTAATTTACAGAAGGGGAGATCGGAAATATGATCCGCTTATAATGGCGGAAAAAGCTCTTGAAATGGTTGGGCTCGCAGACAGGATGCATCATGAACCCAACCAGCTTTCAGGGGGGCAGCAGCAACGCGTCGCTATTGCCAGAGCCTTGGTGACTCAACCTGCAATTATTCTGGCTGATGAACCGACAGGGAATTTAGACAGCCGGACTACTGAAGAGATCCTCTCTCTTTTTCAAAAACTTAATGCAAATGGCATCACAATTATTCTTGTCACCCATGAAATGGAAGTTGCTGAACATGCAAAGCGTATTGTGGAATTCAGGGACGGACGCATAATTAATAAATATAAAGTACCTAATCGGCGTTGTGCCCTGCAGAATGAAATCCTTTAGAAGCGGAAATACCCTCTATGAGATTCAGACAGTTTGTAATTGTTGCATTTAGAAGTATTACTCGAAACAGGATGAGAAGCCTGCTCACCATGCTGGGAATTATTATCGGACTTGCCTCGGTTATCGCCTTGGTTGCACTAGGCAAGGGGTCTCAGGCAGACATCAAGGATAAGATATCCAGTCTAGGCACAAATCTAATTATGGTTAAGCCGGGCAGCACCATGTCTCATGGAGTAAAAGGTGGAGCTGGTAGCCGAAGCTGTCTGAGTATGGATGATGTTGTGGCTATCTCTAATTTTGCTCCAAATGTGGGCCATGTTTCTCCCGTTATAAGGGTTTCAGGACAGGTTATTGCTGGGAGTGAAAACTGGAGTACAACTATTGAGGGAGTGGATGTCAGTTACCCTATTATCCGCAATTACGAAGTAGCCTTAGGTTCTTTTTTTACTTCCAGAGATATAAAAGTAAAAGCCAAAGTTGCGGTTCTAGGACAAACCGTTGTGGATGAGCTCTTTTACGGACAAAATCCGGTGGGGATGCGAATTAGGATCGGAGCCATTCCCTTTGATGTTGTCGGAGTTCTTTCTGAAAAAGGGCAATCCGCCATGGGAAATGATCAGGATGATATAATATTTGTCCCCTCTACAACCGCTCTTTATCGTATGAGCGACGGCGAGACAGTTCATGATATTATGGCCAGTGCTGTTTCAGAGTCATCCCTTGATCTGGCTCAGTCTGAAATCGAAAATGTTCTTCGTAAGACTCATCGTATTAGTTCAGATGATGAAGATGATTTTGAAATCCGCAACCAAACGGAAATTGTCAGTATGGCCACTCAAGTGACAAGTACCCTGACCATCCTGCTAAGTACTGTCGCCGGTGTTTCTCTTTTAGTCGGTGGCATCGGGGTCATGAATATTATGCTGGTTTCTGTCACCGAGAGAACCCGTGAAATTGGCATTCTTCTCGCGATAGGTGCCAGAAGCTCAGATATTTTGACACAATTTCTTCTCGAAGCGGTTATCCTCAGTCTTTCAGGCGGTATTATCGGTATTTTAACAGGCTTAGGTATTGCCATTGGACTGGGGTCTACTTTGGGTATCCATGCCGTGTTTGATCCATTTATGATGTTTGCCAGTGTCGTATTTACAGTGATTATCGGGGTGTTTTTTGGTTATTATCCCGCGCAAAAAGCATCTAGGCTCAACCCCATAGACGCAATGAGATATGATTAAATGCTATTATCATTTATGGCTTTTCAGAATTTTCGGTACGCAATGCACACTTCTAATCCCGTAACGCCTCTTTATGTGAAAAATTACAGGTAAATTTTATGCGCAATATGGTTATATATATATGTCTGATTCCCTTCCTTCTCAGTGGTTGCGGATCTTTTCTGCAGACTGAGTACATTCCACCCGAGGTAACTATTCCCAAAAGTTGGAATTCTACAGGAAACAGTACCTCTGAAATTTCCTTATCTGCTGCAAAATGGGCGGAAAGTTTTGAAGATGCGTCACTTACAAAACTGGTTAAGCTGGTGCTGGAACGTAACAATGATCTTGCTGCAGCTGGATTTCGGGTCAGACAGGCCCAGTTACAGGCGGGGCTTGCCTACAATGACATGTTACCACAGCTTTCAGGTGCTGTCGGCGGCGTCAATACTAAATATTTTGATAAAAGCGGTTTTGCCAATTCATATGTCGGAGGCTTTAACATTAGCTATGAAGCTGATCTGTGGGGCAAACTTTCCCGCACCCGTGACGCGGCCATGTGGGAAGCAGTTGCAAGTAATGAAGACCGCATGAGCACAGCCCTATCTCTGGTGGGTACGACTATGAAGCTTTACTGGAGTATAGCTTATAGCAATGTGCGCATTGATTTGTGCAGGAGTAATATTCAGTCTTCCGAGAAGACTCTAAAACGAATACTAGCTCAGCAACGCTACGGTTCAGCATCGAAACTGGAAGTCAACAAGGCCAAGCAGGAATTGACCATCCAGCAGGCTAAATATTATTCTTATATGCAGAAGAGGCAGGAAAATATAAGTTCTCTGACGATCCTTTTTGACCTGCCTCCAGGGAAAATTATGGCCGACCCTAAGAATCTTATCAGGTCCACTCTTCCAGTGATTCCTGCCGGACTCCCTGTGGAGTTATTATCCCGCCGTCCGGATCTGCGTGCAGCTGAATCACGTTTACGCAAATTGTTGGCTAATACCGATGCAGCTAAAGCCAGCTTTTACCCGACCTTGTCGTTGACCGGCAGTCTCGGTGGGTCAAGTGCTGAACTTGCTAATATGCTGGATAACCCTTTTGCTGCCCTTGCTTCAGGCATCGCGTTTCCGTTCCTCAACTTGTACAAATTGGAATTGAACCTCGATCAATCCACGGCCGAATATGATGAAGCCGTGGTCTCTTTTAAACAAACACTGTACGAAGCAATGAAAGAAGTAGGGGATTCCCTTTCCAATCGTAAAAATCTAGCTGACAAGTGCAAGTATCTTATGGAGAATCTTGAAGCAGCCCGCAAGGTCGAAAATATATATGAGGTCCGTTACAGGTCAGGGTCAGGAACTTTTAAGGACTGGATGGACGCGCAAGACACAAGGCGTACTGCTGAAGAAAGCCTGGCAGAAAATGTCTATGCACAATTGCTCAATTACGTGAACCTCTATCAGGCCCTTGGTGGGAATCCAGATCAGTATAATCCGGTTAAAAAAGGAAATCCAGCATGAGAGATTTATGGAAGTTGGAAAATTTACAGCACAACAAAACACTGTTAATACTACTACTTACAAATAAAGCGATCAAGAACAAATCAACATCCTACCGATTACGAATTGGTCGCCCCGATTGCTGAGCCTCGCAGAAGACGCACTCAAAGGTAGGCTAGCACTTATCCCACCAGCCCATCCAAGTAGTCAGCCCACTCCTGCATCATCTTATGACGTTCATCTAAGTACTCAGCACGATTGTAAGCATCCCGAACCTTATTTCCCTCACCGTGGGCCAATTGACGCTCTATGACGTCTGGCATGTACTTTAATTCCTCATTTAGACGGGTACTCGCTGTTGTCCTGAACCCGTGGCAGCACATTTCATCCTTTGTGTACCCCATGCGCCGCAAGGCCTGATTTATGGTATTCTCGCTTAGTATCCCTTCCTTACTACGGTCGCTGTGAAAAACATATTTATTATGCCCTGTCACAAGTTGGGTTTTCTTTAGTATATCTATGACCTGTGTGGAGAGTGGAACAATGTGAGGTCGCGGAGCTTTCATTTTATGAGCGGGAATTTGCCACTCGCTTGCTTCCCAATCAATTTCTGACCACTCAGCGCTGCGTAATTCCCGAGAGCGTACAAAAGTATACGGAATAAATTTTAATGCCTGTGCAACACTAAAAGTTCCTTTGAAATCTTTTATCTTCCGCAGAAGTTTTTTAATCTCCGCAGGTTTCGTTATAGCAGGAAAATGTTTAACACGTTTTGATGCGGGAATGAGTAACGCTTTGGTATCACTGGCAGGGTTACTCAATTCAGGATTTGATACGCGAGCATAGTTAAAAATATGTACGCAAGTTAAATTAACTCGCTTGGCTGTCTCATGCAAATTCATGGCTTCCAAACGCTCAAGGAGCGTTACCATGTCTTTATTCGTGATTTCAAAAATGGATTTATCAGCCATGAAAGGAAATACATGATTCACGAGTCTGCCGTATATGGTCTGCCTGTCTTTTTTGTTTGCAAGAGTTAATGATTTTTTCGCAAACCATTTATCTGCAATAGATTTAAAACTATAACTGCCGTCTACCTTCGCCTTCTGCTCTTGTCGCTCTTGGGATGGATCTAATCCTTTCGCTAGAGACTGGCGCATCTCAAACACTCGATTGCGAGCATCTTTTAAATTTACTTCTGGATACAACCCTAAAGAGAGCATTTTTGCTTTGCGATTAAATTGATAGCGGAGCCGCCACCTTTTAGACCCGTTAGGAGTAATTTCTAAACAAAGACCGTTGTTGTCGGAGATTCGGTATAGCTTCTTCTTGGGCTTGGATGATTCAATTTGTTTTATAGTTAAAGGCATTTAAGAATCCATGCGTTAAAAGTTGAGTAACATTTTAGCCAAAAAACTGGTTACTCAAACTCTTACTCAATAAAAAGGTCTGTATCAACCTACCCCATGGAATCTCGTGAAACCTAGAAAACAAAAAAGCCCTGCGTTAGCAGGGCTTTAGGCACTTCCTGAAATGAAGTGAATATGAAATATGGCGGAGAGGGAGGGATTCGAACCCCCGGAAGGCTCACACCTTCAATAGTTTTCAAGACTACCGCGTTCAACCGGACTCTGCCACCTCTCCAAACGCAAAATGAACCTTCTCGATATCGCCCAGAATGTCAACCATTTTTTATAAAAAACAACTAAAATAACCATTTTTGAGCTTATAATAAATGGCTTCACAGAAAAAATTCAAAAAAAGGACTAGATTTAGAAATCTCGGCTTATATTTAAGCGGTTACTGCTCAGAACAAAATCGATTATAAAAATATATCACGAGAAGAAAGCTCTTCGCCGTACGCTCTGAGTTCCGTAAGGGATCTTAGCCCCAGCTTTTTCATTAAATTTGCGCGATGCTTTTCTACGGTCTTAACGCTTATAATCAAAATGTCGGCAATTTCACGATTTTTGTAGCCCGCTAGAATGTTTTTCAAAACTTCTCTTTCCCGCTTAGTCAGCGCGTCAAGCTTGTCGCAACTTTCCCCGCGCCCTTTCTGCAAAAACCCTTTAGCCACTTCTGCGGATATTCCCGGTGCAAGATAAACTTTACCTTCCATCACAGTACGAATAGCCATCACCAACTCTTCGCTGGTTGAATTTTTGAGGACATACCCACAGGCTCCGGCATCGAGCGCCAAAAAAACGTGCTCCGCATCAACATGAGCTGTAAGAGCCAGTAACTTGATCCGCCCATCATCTTTTGTAAGCTCCTGAATCGCCTGAACACCGCTTTTAACCGGCATAGACAAATCCATGAGCACAACATCAGGATTCAATCGTTTACACAGACGAACAGCCTCAAGACCATTCTCAGCCATACCCAAGACATTGATTCCGTCCTGAGCCTTCAGAATGTTCTTCAACCCTTCTCTGACTAACGCATGGTCATCAACAATGATTATACCGACGAGATTAGGCATTTACCCTCTAACGAGTTACAAACCGCCAATTATTATTAAAAAAAAACAAAGCACCGCGAAGTTGCACTGGTAAGATATAGCATACCGCAACAGAATAAAACAAGTACATGAAATTAAACAACCGTATAAATTGGCAAGACATAATTCTCAAACACAAAAAAAGGCAGTTGAATAATTTCAACTGCCTTTTTAACATTCATGGCGGAGAGGCGGGGATTCGAACCCCGGATAGAGTTTTAAGCCCTATACTCGCTTAGCAGGCGAGCGCCTTCAGCCTAGCTCGGCCACCTCTCCATTTATTGAACCGGTTTTGCGCAATGCGCTTCACCCGCTCGGAGCGTTTAAATATGTTTTCTCCGCTCTGTTGTCAACCATTAACTTATTGTTTTCTTAAATTATCTTGTTTCTTTATCTCTTGCTGTAGATCTAAAGTAAATATTCAAAGGAGCAATCTTAATATTTAAAATTTTTCTAAGCTTATTCTCAAGGAAACGGTGATAAGTCGGCCTGATTAACCTTTCATCATTAATGAAGAAAATAAAGGTCGGTGGCTCTTCATCAGCCTGAGTCAGATATTTAAACTTGGCCCTTCTACGTTTAACAACAGGCGGCTGATGCTTCTGAATCACTTCTTTCATGATTCTATTAAGCTGACCTGTAGAAACTCTTATGGAGCACTCTGCTTTAAGCTTTGCAGCCAAAGGCAAAATTCCACCAAGGCCGGATTTAGAAATACAAGAAGTATAAATCACCGGAACATGATGCGCCATCCTAAGAGCTCTTTCAAACCCTTCTTTAAGTGCGTCACGTTCTTTCTGTGAAACCAAATCTATTTTATTAACAGCAATAATAAACGGAGTTGCTTCCTTTGCAAGGAAATCAAGCAGTCTTTTATCCTGCTTTGTCAGTCCGCCCAGAGCATCAACAACCATAATGGTTACATCTGCTATTTTACTGCTCTTCAACGCCCTGAGAACGCTGTATCTTTCAATTGTATTTGCAATATTGGTCCTGCGGCGAACACCGGCAGTATCAACAAAAGTAAAAATCTTCCCACCGGATCTAAAAGTAACGTTAACACTGTCACGGGTTGTCCCGGCAATGTCACTTACGATAACTCTTTCTTCTCCGGTCATAGCATTTACCATTGAGGATTTACCCGCATTAGGCCGTCCAAGCATGGCTATTTTCAGCCCGACTTTTTCCGGATCTTCTTCCTCGGGCACAAGTCCTGTGTCCTCAGCAAGCTGAGCAACTTTAGCGCGCAAAGCTTCAAGATTGTAACCATGCTCTGCGGAAACAGGCATAATTTCAAACCCGAGACAATGAAATTCTGACAGGCACTGATCTTCAATCTCTGAACCATCAACCTTATTTACCAAAAGTAAAATAGGTTTATTGCTCTGGCGGATAAAACTCGCAACCTGTTCATCAAGCGGAGTCAGGCCGAGACGCCCGTCTACCACTAAGATAAGCGCATGAGATTCTTCAATTGCTTCCCGGGCCTGATCAAAGATATCGCCCTGAAATTCTTCGGACTCGTTATCACTTTCCATTACGAGTCCACCGGTATCTACAAGGGCATATCTAACGCCTTCATAGTGACCTTCATCATAGATACGATCGCGGGTAATCCCGGGCATATCATGAGTCAGAGCTCTTTTCTTTCGTAACAATCTATTGAATATAGTGGACTTTCCAACATTAGGACGTCCTACAAGTGCTATGGTCGGCAACATGGCCAGCCTCCTGAAAAATATAACGTGTAAACCGTAAACCGTGGATGAAGCGTGTTACGAAAGAAACTCTAACTGAAAAAAGACGGAAAGAGATCATCTTTCCGTCCTTGGTGTCCAATAGCGGCATATGGCACAAGGAGAGTCACTCTGTAAAGCCTCAACTGCAATTAGTCAAAATAAAAAAATTGCCTGAAAAAACTTTTCGGGAACAAGTAACTATCTAACCATATAATTTTAACTAACTAAACAGTTTTTTTATAGCTTCAGAATAAGGAGGCCTAAGCACGCCCTTCTCTGTGATAATTCCTGCAATCAGTTCATTAGGAGTCGGATCGAAAGCAAAGTTGAAAACTTCAACTCCTTCGGGAGTAATTCTTGTGTCACCGACATGAGTCACTTCACGCGGAGTGCGGTCCTCAATGGGAACATCATCTCCGGTGGGAGTTTCAGGATCAATTGTATAAACAGGAGCAGCCACATAAAAAGGGATGCCGAATTCACGGGCAAGAAGTGCAACCCCGTAGGTTCCTATTTTATTAACAGCGTCTCCATTTGCAGCAATCCTGTCAGCACCTACAACGACTTTCTGCACCAACCCTTTTTTCATAAGCAAAGCGCAAGCATTGTCGCAGGCAACCTTTACAGGAATACCATCGCGGTGAAGTTCATAAGCTGTAAGTCTGGCACCCTGCAAAAAAGGACGCGTTTCGTTTGCGATAACCTGAACTTTTTTACCCTGATCAACCGCTCCTCTGATAACACCCAGCGCTGTACCGTATCCTGCGGTTGCAAGTGCTCCGGCATTGCAGTGGGTCATAACAGTGTCACCGTCATCAATAAGCGCACCGCCAAAACGGCCAATGTCTTCACACATACGGATATCGTCAACGTGAATAACTTTAGCACGTTCAAGCCAGATGGAGCACAATTCATCAAGAGAAACGTCACCGGCTTCCTGCCAGATTCTTCTCATTTCGCGAACCGCCCAGCGAAGATTTACAGCTGTCGGACGGGCTTTCTCGATTTTATCAAGATTAACTTCGAGAGCTTTTTTCCAGTCATCACGACCGACAACTTCGCGCGCGGCCAGATAACAGCCGTACGCTGCTGTCACGCCGATGGCAGGAGCACCACGCACTACCATAACAACTAGGGCCTCGACAATATCATCGGTGTTTTTGCAATCGAACCACTCTTCACGAGTTGGCAGATAGCGCTGATCGAGGAGAACAAGTGCGTCTTTTTCCGCAGAAAACTGAATATGTTCGGTCATTGAATTAATCCTTATTAAGAAAGTTTTTGCTGAATCATTTTACTGACGATACCGGGGTTGGCCTGTCCTTTGGTCTCTTTCATGACTTGTCCCATGAAGAAGCTGACCAATTTCTTTTTGCCGCCTTTGTACGCTTCAACCTCATTTGGATTATCCGCAAGCACCTTGTCTACAGCAGCTTCGAGACTAGAAGAATCTGAATTCTGCTCAAGCCCTTTGTCCTTTACGAATTTAACTGGATCAAGTCCTTCAGTGAAAATTTCATTAAAAATATCTTTACCGATTTTAATACTGATAACTTCTTTATCAACCAGTTCCACAAGCTTAGCCATCATCTCAGGTGTAAACTTGCACTCCGAAACAGAGCAGCCTGACTGGTTGAGTTCTCTAAGAAACTCACCTTTAATCCAGTTAACAACTTTTAGCGGCTCATTGTAGGAATCAAGAACAGCTTCAAAATAATCAGCAACATCTTTTTCAGAAGTAAGAAGATCTGCATCCTGTTCGCTCACTTTGAAATCACTTTCAAAACGGGCCTTGCGCTCGGCTGGAAGTTCAGGAAGCGAAGCCTGCCATTCGGCAAGCCATTCATCTGCAATAACCAGCGGAACAAGATCAGGATCAGGGAAATAGCGATAATCATGAGCATCCGCTTTTCCGCGCATGGAATGAGTGGTTCCCTTGTCCGCATCATAAAGACGTGTTTCTTGAATAATTTTTTCGCCATCTTCAATAAGATCGATCTGACGAGCTACTTCATAATAAATAGCCTTATGAACGTTTCTAAACGAGTTGATATTTTTAAGTTCAGCACGGGTGCCGAACTCCTCCTGACCAAATGGACGAACAGAAATATTTACATCACAACGGAATGAACCTTCTTCAAGGTTACCGTCACAAATATCAAGATAAAGCAGAATACTGCGCAATGATTTAAGATAAGCAACAGCTTCTTCAGCGTTACGCATATCCGGTTCGCTGACTATTTCAATAAGCGGAACGCCTGTGCGGTTAAGATCAACAAAGCTCGCATTTTCAGCGGCAGAATGGATATTTTTACCAGCATCTTCTTCCATATGAATACGAGTAAGACCAATGCGCTTTTTACAAGGCTCACCTGATTTATCTTCATAAGCAATATCAAGATGTCCGTGCTCACATATGGGCAATTCAAACTGTGAAATCTGATACCCTTTTGGAAGATCAGGATAAAAATAGTTTTTACGAGCAAAAATTGATTTCTGATTTACGGTGCAGTTAGTTGCAAGGCCCATTTTGGCTGCGTATTCCATAACTTTTTCATTCAAAACAGGAAGCACACCGGGCATTCCCGAGCAGACTTCACACACGTTCTCATTAGGCTCTTTCCCGAACTCAGTGGAACAACCGCAAAATATTTTTGTTTTAGTCTTAAGCTGGGCATGAACCTCAAGCCCGATGACTGTTTCAAACTGGACCATATATAGCTCCTTACAATTTCTTATTAAACAGGTTTTAGCCTGATATTATCTTCTTAGTGCCGCCCGGCTGATCAATAAATAAACCGGTACTCTCTTTTTCAAATGATGCGCTGTATATTTAAACTCATTTCCGGTCCCGATATAATAATCGAGCCTTGCTCCGCGTATGGCTTTACCCGCATCCTGTGCAAGACCAAGTCCGTTTACCCTGCGCGAGGGGCTACCTTTTTTCGGAAAAATATCTGTACGGAATGCTACTATTGATCCCAGCGGAATAAGCGCTGGATCAGAAGCTAGACTGACCATTGACATCAACGACTTGCCGTTCGCTCCAAGGGGTTGCCCGCGAGTCAGCTTAAAAAATATATAACTGTTATTTTCCGCCATCAATTCCCACATGCGTTCGGGGTGGCTGAGAAGATAATGTTTAATTTTTTCACGGGAAAGCTGACTTCTCTTGAGAACTCCCTTCTCAAGCATAATTCGACCAAGCCCTTTAAAGGAAAGTCCGTTGGTTCCGCTGAACACGGCGGTTCTCAATCGACCGTCAGGCAAGTGAAGCACTCCGCCTCCCTGAACGTGCATATAAAACAAATCTACGGGATCTTTAAGCCACGCAACTTCAAGCCCGCGTCCTGCTAACACTTTATTAACATCGATAGCACGGCGGGAATGATACGGAAGAATTTTTCCATTTTCAACCCGGTAAGCTTTACGCAATTGCTCAGACCACGGATGGGTCTGCCCCGGACGGGCCTTGCGTAAATCCGGCGGAACTCTATAGACTGGATATTTATACGGCCCTTTTTTTATAAGGCTGGCCTCAATAACAGGGGTATAATACCCTGTCATCTCTGCGCCGGATTGGAGCTCATACCAAACAAAATACCTTCCAAGCAACTCCGGGTTAATGTCTAAACGAGGCAGCAACCGTTCAAGATCTTCAAGAGATTTACGAAGCTGTCCCCATGTAAGACGCAAATCCTTTCTTTTAAGAGCCAGTCCCCCCGAGGGGTTACGACCTGCATATTCGATAGATTTACGAATTTGCGGTCCAAGCTGTCTCCAAGAAGAAATATTCTGAGATTTTATATTAATCCTTCGAGCAGCAATTTCAGAAGATGAAGATGGAAGCATAGAAAATTTCACAGGGCCGGAAATCACTTTTCCTTCTTTAGCCCGCTTGCTTTTCCACGCTTTTGACCTAGCGCTCGAAGAAGTCTTTCTTACACTGGGAATTTTTGTCGCACATCCGCTGATAAATAACGAAAGGAAACAAATACCTAACAACGTTTTAATAAAATAAATTGATTTAAGCATTAATTTTAAGGCTCAATAACAACGTCGCTAAATCTGCCGACTCCGTACTCACGCCTGCGCAAAAATTTATCAGCACCGGGGCCGATTATCTGCAATTCGCGATATTGCCTCTGAACATCCTGCGCTATGTGCATTTCCTTAGTACAGCCCGTTGAATAAGTTGCGTCCTTGCCAACCCAGACTGTAGGAACTTTTTTACCCATAAGCTCAAAACTTTTTTCAATATCAGCAGAAGTCTGGAATCTCCAGGTTGAAATTAAACCGCTGCGCTGAACTTTTTCCCACATAAACATAAGATCATCAGCATCCATGCCTTCTTCAAAATGCTCCGCAGGATTAATAATGTATGTATCTTCAAGTCTATTACGAAGATCGGCAACAAAAGTTTTCAAAAGCTGAATCGCAACGTCAACCTGTCCCGGAATACTGCCGACAATCCCGCTATAGAACATCACAGCTTTTCTGGCTGAACGGGCTTGCTGCATTTCCGCAATTATCTCATCAGCTTTGGCGGATATATCCGATTCACTGAACTTGTGAGCTGTCGGATATTTAGCTTTAAATTCGAGCTTAAATTTGCCGTCAAGATTTCTATGAAAACACATCACATCCCGTGTGAAACGGTGTGTATTTCTGATCAGTCTACGCCTGTTGGACCAGCCTTTTGCAAGGATAAGATCGGACTCCTTCCAAGCTCTGGCAAAAGTAACACTGCAACGAACCAGATTGAGACGTTCTCTTGTTCCATCTGAAATAATGACAAAAGGATTCTTACGCAGTGTAGACAGAAGATCATTTTTGGAAATTCTGTTCTCTGTTATAAAAAAAGCACCTTTAAGAGCCTCAGCAAGAGCCGGATCATTTTCATTATCCCAGAATGTAGGGCTATCAAAACAAAACCCCTCCTTAAGAGACATGATGACACTATGACCCTGCCTCAAAAGTGATTTGACCATTAACAAATCAGCCATCATCCCACCGGACTCGTCTGGTAAAAACAAAATTTTAAGCCCGGATCTACTCTTGCAAAAAATATCTCTAATACCGCTAAAATCAATTTTATCTTTAGAAAAACATGTGGAGTAACGAGAAAAATCCCCGGAAAACAAATCCGAACACCATATATCAGGAAGTGTTGATAATCTGAAAATTCTTTCAAGTTCGATCATATCAAGCTCAAAGCGCATATCTTCAAGACAGTTACACTGCAACGGAGGATAAGGGCACGATTCCATTGCCCTCTTGAAAAAATCACTTTCAACGTATGCCCGACCTCTGCTGGTCAAAACATTTTTACGGTTACGATAAGGATCATCAAGTCCACTTCGGGAAAGAAAGATTGTAACCATCCCTTTTAGCAGACGCCAGGGAATAAGGATGGAGGCATCAATGGCCTGCTTAAATTTATGACGGCAGAGATTCAAAATCAGTCTGCGCTGATATCTATCGGAAACGTGAGTTCTGACCAGTTTGATCAATGCCTTCCATACATAAATGTATTCCTGCAAAAGATCAGAGGCAAGTCCGGGTGTAACTAGCCGTTTGAACAGCCAGTCTGAACAAGGTGCAAAGACTTGGTTTTCATCAAGCGCAACCATAAAACGCAACTGTTCCGGAGAAGCGTTTTTAATCGGGTCCATAAAACTTTCCAGATGATTGGCTGTCATAAAATGAAGAAGCCAAGCATCTGAAACCGGATCTTTTCCGTAACGAACATCTTTTATAGATGTAAAATCAAGCAGAACACTCACTGTCTGTTACTCCGAAAAGAAGCCCTTGCTTCTGAGTTTTTCAAAAAAAGTATTACTGCGGATGCGGGCCAGTAACAGATCGTTTTCATGTCTGGTCACAATCACACGGTCCCCGGTATTCAGCGGGTAAGGAACTCTTCCGTCCTCGGTAATGTATACATCCCCGCTCGACTCAGAAACATCTATAGTCATAGGCCGTTCAGCAGGCAGGACCATAGGCCGTATACCATTTAAAAACGGACAGACGGGGGTAACACACATAACCGGTAATTCTGGATGGACAAGCGGTCCGCCTGCGGAGACATTGTATGCGGTGGAACCTGTGGGAGTTGAAATAATCAGCCCGTCAGCACGGATATTTTTAATCCACTGCCCCTTCTGTCCTATATCGAGAGAGATGATACGGGCGACCGCACCCCGGGAAATAACCAAATCATTTACAGCGACGCCTCTGGCTATAATAGAGTGGCCGCGCTGTATCTCGTAATGAAACGCAAGTCTTCGAGAAATATCCAGCTTATTACTGAAAAAATTCTCAAGTGCGACTTCCCAGTCATCAGGCAGAACTTCTGCAAGAAAGCCGACTCTGCCATGATTAATACCAAGAACAGGAATTTTCCAGTCTATAACGACTCCGGCAGTACTTATAAAAGTACCATCCCCTCCCAGCACAAGAACAAGAGAGCAATTTTCTCTAAACTCAGCCACCTCAACATGGGCTGGGGGAGCGGGATGTGCAATGATTTGAGAATCCACACCACGCGCAGAAAGCCATCTTGAAATAATTATTCCAAGCTTGGCTGCGGCGCCTCCTCCGGCCTTAGTAACTATAAGTACAAAACCTTTACAGTCAGACATAGACTCCTACCTATTAGAAAGAAGCCTAAGATTCAACCTTAAGCTGTCGTTAAATTTCATCGGATTAACTTAATTAACCTATAAAGAAAGGTCGACTCCATTTTGAAGACATCTTTTTGTATTCAATACGAAGACTATTTTCAAAATAGTTACCTTGACGCCGCTAGCTACGTTAATTACAAATCCGACTAATGGCCTGAGTAATAATTAAAACAGCAGCTGCAGCGTTAAATATACTGCGGCTGTTTTTATTTTTTAACCCGAGACTCCTTATAAAATTACTGTTACTCTATACCCCGAACAAGCACAAAATCAGCCTTGGTTTTATAACAATCTGATATTTAAAACTTATTTAAATATATTCTTTTTCTACTTTAACCCTAAAGTATACATAGTAACCTGCCGATAGAGCTAATAAGAAGGAGTACACGCTGTGGCTAACAACCCTGCTGAAATTAGAAATATGCTGCGAACCTATGGTAAGCAGTTGACGAACGCCAAGAGACTGGCCAGATTCAGGCGCGCCCTGAAGATGAGCGAGTCTGTTGACGTTGTCACTATTTCACGGCAGGCAAGGCGCCGCGAGCTGATAGAAAAGATTTCAAGGGAAATTATCGAAAATCTCATTGTCTCGGGTAATGAAAATCCGGTAGTGTCCGATATACTAGAACAGCTGGAGTTGGATTTCGGAGAAAGGTACTTATTTGAGTACCCTCTTGACGGAAGTGATGTTCAAGTGCTTAAGGAAAGCGCTGAAGGCGTTATAGATCTGCCTCCGGAAGAAAAGTCGGTGATTATGAACCGATTGTGGGAAATAACACTGGAAAAGGTTGACCGGACAATGCTCTGATTTACACCATCACCTTTTTTTAACCTATAAATGAACAAACCTTGGTAACCCCGGAGGGGATCATGAAGATCAACCAGTTTAACAACGCCCCCCTCAAGGCCTATTCTGATAACCGGGTAAAGAATCCTGCAGAAAAGGCTCAGTCACAGAGTACAAGCTCTGCGTCCACTCGTGATGTCGTGAATGTCTCGTCGCAGGCAAAGCTACTCGGCACAGCGAGGCAGACTGCTGCAGAAAGTCCCGACACAAGAGAACAGAAGGTCAAAGACTTAAGAGATCAGGTGCGCGCTGGAACATACAAGCCTGACATTCGCAAGACTGCGATGAATCTTGTCCGTGAAGACATAGACTTTTTGCGCTAAAAAAAAGGTGAAACCCATAAAGAGTCTCACCTGTAAATCACATTCTAAATAATTAAACGGGAATAAATTCAACCCGTCAGAATACCCGGCAATGTCCTAATTAGACTCATCATTTGCCGGGCGGTAGTGCGTTGGATATTTTGAATCCACTTGCGGAACTTGCATGCCGCGGCGGGCTTCAGAGTTTATCACAATCGGACCGCCCAAATTAAGAGTTGTTTCATCCGGTCTTCCCGGAGGAATTGTCACAGTGACCAACACGCCCAGTTGACGAACATTCTCCAATCTGAGGATTCGTTTTTCAGCATCACTCAGCTTGACTTCATATTCATCCATAAAACTGTACGGATCGACTACTAGCAGACCTAAGTTGGGATCTTCAATACTTTGCAACAACAGAAAAGGAGAATCTTCCCTGATCTGAATCAGAGTAAAATCTCTTTTGTCGTCAAAGCCGATCAGACCGCGGGAAAAGTAGATAATCCCTTCCTCAGTGATCTCTCTTTCGCCAAGCCGAGTCCTAATTATTTTTTTTCTTTCTTTTGCCATAATTCGGTCGCAGCAAAGAGGTCCTGCTGTCTGTTTTCAAGCGCCATACGGTTCTGTTCTTTAATTTTGAGGTAAACCTCTTCCCTATAGACAGTAGTTTCTTGCGGTATTTCGAGGCCCAGCTTAACCTGTCTGCCTTGAACACTTAATACCGTAATTTTTATATTGTCATCAAGGTAAAGAGCTTCGCCCGGTCTCCGAGTCAGAATCAGCATATTCTCTTGTGTGTAAGTAATCCTTTCGGATCGTTTTTGCTTTCAGTAAAAACATTCGCCACTGCGGAGAACATTTTCAACCCACTGAGAAAACTCTTACCGTATCATTGCCATTGCGGGCAAGCAGAATACGGTCCTCAACTGAAATAAATACTTATATATAATTTAAAAGATTCATCTTCATAATCATTGAAGAACTCTTCAGCACTGCTTCGTAAACAATTTGCTGCTGTGAAAGCTGAGTCATAAGTTCTCCGACATCAATATCTTCAATATGTGATATTCTTTCCTTTTCATTCAATTCAAGACTGGAAAGAACATTATCCGCTACAGCAAGTCTATTCTCCCTGCCCCCGACATCAGCCAGTTTGGTAAGCAGGTATTGCTGTGACTTGTCAAGACTGGCAAGACATTCCTGAACACCTGACTGATTATTTGTTTCAAGAAAAGCAACGAGATTACCCATTGTTTCAAGTAAATTCTGAGTCGAACTGGCATTACTTCCGGTCAGCATACTGTCATTGTTAAAAACAGTACTGGCCCCGGATTCTCCCGGAGCCTGATACACTCCACCGAAAAGATCTTTACCAACGTCATTAACCCTTACATATTCATTTTCCTGAATCTGAAAATTTATAGCCGCGGTATCAGGTCTGACAATAAACTGTGAATTAGATTGAAGCTGATTTGTTCCGCCTGCTCCGGCATTTGAATATATTGTCAAGATTCCGCCGGGAATACTCAGGACTGCATTTGAAGAGACTCCGTCCGCCGACTTAACATTACCTTCAACCCAGTTAATACCGCCATCAAGACTGTAAGAATAACTGATGTTAGACTGAAGCTGGGCCGCAGAATCAATTCTCACAACAACGTCGTTGGTAAAAACACCCTCAGCTTCGGTTCTTCCACCGGCAAGAGTTGTGTTCATTCCTACAATGTTTACGGCATCTTCATCATCACCCATATATTGAGCAGTAGGCCTTACCCACATCCATGTTCCAGTTGAATCGTTAGTATTTCCAACGGGATTGGCCCGGACTGTTGTTCCGGTTTCAAGGGACATAGTCACGCCGTCAAAATCCAGAGTATTGGTACCGGTTGCTAAAGTCTTTGTAGTAAAAGTTTTTCCACCGTCTTTTGAATAACGATAATCAAGGTCTGCAGCTCCTATATCACCTGAATCAAGAAACTGAACGACTATAGTTTTATCGGTGTTACCCTCAATACTGAACTGCTGCGAAGAAACATTAGAATCATTTGTGGTCATCCATAAAGTTTCCTTAAACGCGTTCTCGTCAACCTTATGACCGGCATAAATGCTCTTGCCTTCATATTCAGTATTGGCAAGCGATATAAGCTGCTGAAAAAGCTGACGAGCTTCATAACTTATCTGCTCTCTGTTATCTGCGGTAATAGTACCGGAAGCAGCCTGCTCAGCAAGTTCCTTTGCTCTGGTCACAATTGTTGAAGACTGATTCAAAGTGGTGTCGGATATTGATAACCAACCCTTGGCGGTATCAATATTATTTCGATACTGCTTTACAGTTGCAAGAGTTTCACGGTGGTCAAGAATACGCGCCATGCCCACAGGATTATCAGAAGGTTTGTTAACCTTCTTCTGGGTCTGTGCCTGGATATTGCTTTCTACCAGATCCGTAAGAGACCTGTTCATATTAGACACGTAGGTGCCGAAAAGCATTTGTTGCGTAACTCTCATAACCTTTCTCCGTTAACCTTTTTCATTATTCCTAATGCCTTAATTCTTCAGCCCGAGAACAGTCTGAAGCATCTGATCAGCGGTTGTAATAAGCTTTGCCGCTGCGGTGTAAGAATGCTGAAACTTAATAAGGTTACTCATTTCTTCATCAATATTAACACCTGAAATTTCTTGCTGCTTCTGATTGAGATCAGAAGCCAAAGTATTCTGAAAATTAAAATTAAATTTCGCAGTACTTGTATCCGCGCCTACAACACTGACAGTAGAGTCGTAATACTCAATAAGAGTCTGATTGGTCGTCCCGTCAAAAGGAGTCGTAATCGTCACCCTGTTCTGAGCCATCTCTTTCATTTTCAGTGCGGTCGTGTTGTCTCCGGAGTTGGCTTCTCCGGCTCCGTTTACATGCCCGGCATTAATATACCCGACATCTTCACTGATTTTTGGATTCAATGAAAGATCACTTGCGCCGGAACCGGCAAAATATGTATTCAAACCCAGACCTGCATAAAGTCCAGATGTATCGGTCCCCATTTGAAACTCATAACCCTGCTTTGCGTTAAGCTGCAGCTTGTGATTAACAACCGAAGCATCAACATAAGATCCGAAAGTGTCATTTATGGCGGAGACAACATCATTCATTGAATGCTGATCAGGATCGAAATTTTCAATTCCGGGAGGAATTATTCCGCTAAAATCAAGAGGACCGAAAGAAGCAGAAGAAGCAAGTTCTCCGGTAGTTGAATCATAGAAATACATCATGGCATTTCCGGATTCGAGTTTGTCTGCGAAAGCCAATCCTGATGAACCGCTGCCGAGAGCAGTATCATCGGTTGTAACAGAATACGTTCCTTCCATTGAAGTATGAGCCTTAAGCCCGGACCCCTGTGAATGGATTCTATTTGTCTGCCAGATCATTTCATTCGCCAGAGCATCCATGCGGGACTTGTATTTGCCTACATGCTCATCTCTGAAAGAGAAATAACCTGTCAAAGTACCGCCGCAGAGTCTTCTATTATCATCCTGACCGGAGAAAGAAGTCTGTGGAGTGATGTTTTCCTTGGTGGAAGTATTCTGTACCCAGTAAAGGGCACTCTTGGGAACAACGGTGAATCTGTCACCCTTAGTAAAATCATTTGCAGGGACCGCACCGGAATCATCAGCGGTTCCGAACCATATTTTCAGATCATCAACCTGTATGGCCTTATCTTCACCGCGGGCATAGAATGTTCTTGTGTTTCCTTCGTCATCCTTGAGCCATGTATTCCCGCCGTCAAGTGAGACTCTGAACTGTGCAGCGCCGGCACCTGAACCAACGTTCTTGCCTGAATCTACAACATCAAGAGTATATTCAAATTCACTTGAACCATCGAAATAGGCTTGTCCGTCAAAATCAGAATCCGGCTTCAGATTATTCTGACTGCGAGGACCTTCATATGAAAGACTGAAATGTTTGTCGCCATCTACCAAAGTCTGTCCGGCCTTGGTAATGATGGTCATGCTCCCTTTGCCGTTATCAATTGTCTGCGTATCCATTATCTTTGACAGATCGCGAACTAAACGAGCTCTCTCATCATAAAGAGCATTCGGATTGTTCTGACCGTCAATCTGTTCAACATTTATACGCCCATTGATATCCGCAATACGAGTCATCAGATCATTGGCGGAATTTACGTCCTGCCTGATATAATCTTCAACCTGCTCCTGATAGCGAGTCAAATCTCCCTGCATACTGTTCAGACTGCTGACCATGTTTTTGGAATCGTTCAAAAGTTGCTGTCTGGAAGCGGCATCATTCGGACGCTGACCGAGATCCTGCCAGTCATTAAAAAATGTTGTCAAACTGGAGTTGATACCATAACCGCGTGATTCATTAAAAAGACTCTCTACACTGCCAAGGGTATTATACAGAGAATCCCAGCGTTCACGTTGGGAAGATTTATCGTTATAGCTGTTCTCGATAAACTGATCAAAATTGCGATAAACTTCAGCAGCTCTGACACCTGTACCGATCTGACCGGGCTTCCAGTTGATGCTGGCATTTTCTTCAAGACGTACGTTACGACGTGAATACCCCTCAGTGTTAACATTCGAAATGTTATCACCGGTAACCTGAATGGCTGACTGGGAGGCAAACAAAGCCCCAGTGCCTAAGTTAAAAAGGGAATTTACGCCGGGCATTACAATCTCCCGTTAATCAGTGTTGCTGGTGGTGCTACGTTCTGATATCTCCCGCGAGCGGAGTAAACATTATGATTCTTAGGTGTTATTTCGCGATGCAAAAAATCAAGCATTGAAGAGGACTGATCCAGCAAGGCCTGTGCAAGCTGCTGATTCTTAGTGGCCTGAACCGCGCACTCCTGTTCACGAGTATCCATCAGGGCGAGCAGATCCTCAATTTTCTCTCTCTGCTCATCAGCAAGTGCCGGCAAAATTTCTTTCATTCTCTTAGCAGCAGGGTCAACTTTTTGAACTAACCCTCTAAGAGACATACGTTCAGAGGCAATCTGGCGCATAAGCTCCTGAATTACCATCTCAACTCTAGTCACTCCATGAGGATCTTTATTCATAAGTAAGGAAAATTCTTCCTTAAGGAGCATGAAAAGCAACAACACAGCCTTTGACTGTCTGTTAATATTTTCCTGTATGAGTCTAATCATTTCATCTCCCCCAGCGGCTAACTATCTATTTTTATTAAGATTGATAAATTTTTCTTTTTTAATCTACAAATCCTGTACTTATATACCAGCAAGTTTCCTGCCAATTTCGTCAGCAGTGACTCCCTTTCCATAAACTTTCTTGTCATGCTCCATCTCAATTCTTCGAGCCAAATTTTCAATCCTGGCCATTGCTTCCGGTCTGCTCAAAAAAGAAACGTCTTTCACAGCGGACTTTTCAGTTCCGGACTCAGTCTCTTCATTTATAGCTTCCATTTCACGAGACAGCTTTCTTTCAACCTGATGAGCAAAAGGAAAATCTGTGTCATCCAGAGCAATCCCCGGCTTCGGAAGTGGAATTCCAGGAACACCGTTAGCCCCGATATTTTCATTCTTTTTAAGATGATCACCTTCCCTTGAACCTTTGCGCCCTACTTCATCAAGAGTCTTAAGTCCTGTAGAATTTCCGGTTCCGGGAAGAGTCGCTTTGCTGGCGTTATCAAGCTTTGACCTGAGCTGCTGATAGAGCATATCTCCGAGTCCGATTCCGCCGCCATCAGCAAGCTTTTCCGAAAAATCTTTATCAAACATTGAAGTATACTGATCTTCATACTTATTGCTCAGATAACCGGACTTCTGAACACCCTTACGCATCTGCTTCCATATTTTACCCATAAAGACAGCTTCAAACTTCTTACATGCGGTGCGGAGGCCTTCTTCGACATCTTTGCCGCCTGAGATTTTGTCATTAAGAGAATTCAATTGATTCTTAAAACCAAGCAGTTCCTGACCTTCGGCACTTGCTTTTGCTGTAGCAGCATCATGTCCGGTGATAATCATGTTATATGACCTCCAGTTCTGCGTGCAGTGCTCCGGCAACCTTCATTGTCCTGAGAATGGATATGAGGTCACGCGGGGTTGCGCCGATAGCATTTAATCCGTCAACCAGTTCCTGCAAGGTGGCACCTTCAACAAGCATCAGCCTGTTATTATCTTCTTCAACCTGTAAGTCTGTTTCAGGAGTGGTGACTGTTTGAGCACCTTCAGGAGCAAACGGACCGGGCTGGCTGACATCTGCGCCTTCAGCAATGATAACCTGCAAGTTTCCGTGAGCGATTGCGACCTTGGTCAGGCGTACGTTACGTCCAAGAACAACTGTGCCTGTCTTTTCATCAACCACGACTTTCGCTTTTACATCCGGGCTGATTTCAAGATTCTCAAGAGAAGCCATCAAAGGAACCATATTTCCTCTGAAATTATCAGGGATGGCAAGATCGACAGTTGAAGCATCAACTGCTGTAGCGTATTTCCCGCCGATAGCAGTATTTATCCTTTTAACAACCTGCATGATGGTTCCGAAATCTGACATACCGAGATTGATGGTAATCTTTCTCTGCTTATTAAAGGTAAAAGAAACTGATCTTTCAATTGTTGCCCCGTTAGGAATTCGGGCAACAGTTACGACGTTCTTCGAAGCAGTTGCGGCTTCACCGGTGGCCGAAAAACCACCTACAGTAAGTGCTCCTTGTGCCAAGGCATAAACATTTCCGTCTATACCTTTAAGAGGTGTAAGCAGCAGCACTCCGCCGAAAAGACTTTTAGAGTCACCGATGGATGAAATTGTTACATCAAGCGGTGCGCCGGGCTTGGCAGATACCGGCATTTTAGCAGTTACCATTACCGCCGCAACGTTCTTGGGCTTGATGGAGCTGCGATCAACCTGCACACCCATTTTTTCGAGCATGTTCATCATGGAGGTAATCGTGAAAGCTGAATTAGATCCGTCACCGGTGCCCGAAAGACCGACAACAAGACCGTATCCGACCAGAGCATTGTCACGCACACCGCTGAAAGAAGAAATATCCTTCAAACGGACAGCTTCTACCGGCTGTGCGTGCATAAATATGACGAACAAAAGCAGTATGGTTGCCGTAAACCCTGCTGATATATTGTTCATCCTATTACCGCGTTTCATCTTATCCTCCGGTTTGGTCAACTTTGACTCGAAATTAAACTGCTGAAAATATTATGCTGACTAGAAAGGCCATACGTTATCAAGAATTCTTGAGAGCCATCCGGGTCTCTGCTTATCTGCAAGAATGCCGCGTCCGTAGACTTCAATCTGAGCATCTGCAAGATAACTGGACTGCACAGTGTTGCTGGGGCCGATATCTCTCTGCCTGAGCAGACCGCGAACAACCAGAACCTGTGTTTCTTCATTAATTCTGACCTGTCTTGCTCCTTCAACCTGCATGACATTGCCGGGAAGAATTCTAACTATCCGGCAGGCAACAGAAGCTGTGAGAGTCGACTCATTCTTTGTTTCGCCGGTACTTTTAAATTTGTTGGAAGTATCAGAGCCGATAAGCGGAGTATCTCCGGCATTTCCCTTAAGGTTGAAAGCATCAACTACAGCTAAAGGACCCCCGTAGAAATTCGAGACGCTCATACCTGTTTTATTTTCACGCTCAGCTTTTGAATTCGAAGTATGCTTGCCCTTGCTGATTTCAGTAACAGTCACAACAACTATATCGCCGATTCTGCGAGCTCTGTTGTCATCAAAAAGATATTCTGAATTTGAAGGTAAAAAGAGAGATCCCGGATTATTCAACACTTCCGGTTCGTAAGATACTGGCGGAGTCATAACCGGCATAGGTGTTGGGGTCTGCTTGGCAGGTGTGCATCCGGCACTAAGGATTATTAATAGCGAAACTGCCAATACTGATTTTTTCATTTTTCCTTCCTCCACTGTTACTTACCTGACTGAAACAGTCTGAGCGTTGAGAACTTTAGCAATAACTTTTCTTTTAGTTTGCAAATTGCGTACCGTTATAGTCTGCCCAACTCCTCCGTCCTCTAATGACTCGACGGGAGTAGTCAAACGCAGGTGAGCACTTTGAAAAACTAAGGAGACTTTATCCCCGCGTGCGATGACCGGAGCAGGCTCAATGGAAGACTTCATAATAGGCTGTCCGGTTCCGATAGGAACCCTGACTCTCCAAGGACCGCCTTTGCCATCCCAAGCCCTGTCACCCATATGAGCCATATTTTGATTTTTCCAAGTAATCAGGTCTGGTGTAAGTATTTCCTTACGATTCAGGGGGCGAACCGGACAAGGAACAGGCTTCCAAAGATCCATAAACACACTACCGGACAAATTACGCAAAACCTGTCCGTCGACGCTGACTATTTCCATTCTGAAAGAATTATTTCCAGGCTTCAAATTCCGCGGCATTTGAACTTTCAAACTGTCCATTTCATCAGAATAAAAAAGATGATCCGGCAGTTTGAAATCTCTGAATTTGTAATTACCATCAAAAGCTCTGGCATGAGGAGTCAAGACTTTGACAACCACTCGTTGAAGCTCTGCACCGCTCATAACCTTACCGCCCGACTGAATAGTCAAAGTAGCAGGAAGTACGCAATTTGAGATCATATCACCGAGATAGTGCTTTAAAATGACTTTCAGTTTCGTACGGTTAACACTTATAGCTTTGCGTCCTCTGGGCGGAGCATTCCATAACTCAACTTGTGAGAGATCTCTTTTAGTTTCCGCCGGAAGATTGCCATAAAAATCAGCAACATCTCCAAGCCTGACTCTCGGACCGTCAACAGTTGCAGCAGACTTGATGACTATACGCCAATCATTATTTTCCTTTGTTGCCGCATCAGCAGAAGTAACAGCCAGAACGGCCATAGCTGCTATTACCAGAAACATTACTGATGCTCTGCTAAGGTTTATATATCTTTCTGCAAACGTCATAAGTACCACCCTGTTCCGAGCAGGAGAAATCAAGTAATCCCGCCTAAAGACGACATTACCCTTCACCCGGTTTATCTTTTCACATTAATTGCGGTCTGAAGCATAGAATCTGAAGTTGTCAGAACTTTAGAGTTAGTTTCATAAGCTCTCTGTCCGACAATAAGTCCTACCATTTCATCTACCAATTCCACGTTTGACCCTTCAAGATACCCCTGAGAAATGGTTCCGAACCTATCATCTCCGGGGACACCTTCTACTGGCGCACCGGAAGCTTCAGTTGTCACATAGAGATTTTTACCGATAGCATTAAGTCCGGCTTCATTGATAAAATCATAAACAGGAATATCAGATGACGCCAATTCAATACCGTTCTTATCAAGAGCTGCCATATGTCCTTTTTCAGAGACAACAACGTTAACAGCTTCAGGCGGAACAACAAATTCAGGCTGGAGTGCATATCCGTTAGAGGTTACAACACGCCCTTCATTATCAAGTTTAAATGCTCCGGCGCGGGTATAACCATCCTCTCCATTATGATCGATACGGAAAAAACCACGTCCTTCAATTGCCAAATCCAACGGGTTCCCAGTATTTTCAAAAGAACCCTGACTAAAAAATTTATGGATACTTACTTCCTTAACACCCATACCAATCTGCATACCTGTAGGAAGCCTGTTGCCACCCTGAACCTGAGTTCCGGCAATTTGCATGGTCTGGTACATCAAATCCTCAAACTCAACCCTGCTTTTCTTAAAACCCTGAGTATTTACGTTGGCAAGGTTATTCGAAAGAACATCAATATGGGTCTGCTGTGCAACCATTCCTGTTGCCGCTGTCCAAAGAGAACGCATCATAACTCTATCCCCCTATGTTACATTGCTGATCGACCGACTTGCTGAATGACCTTCTTGTCAAGCTCATCAGTGCCGGAAATCATTTTCTGATACATTTCAAAGCTGCGCTGACATTCGATCATAGAGACCATTTCAGTTACAACTTCAACGTTTGATTTTTCAATAAACCCTTGAAGAATATCTCCGGTTCCAGGAAGAACCTCTCCGCCGATTGTGTACAAATTTTCACCCTCTTTCTTTACGGTTCGAGGGTCTACAGCCTCAACAAAATCAAGCTGCGCAAGCTCCTCCCCGTTCGCCCGGATAACTCCGGTTCCATCAACTGTAACTTCAGCCCTTGGAGGGATCGCCACAACACCCCCGGAAGCCATCACAGGATAACCCTGCTCAGTCATCAGGTTTCCTTCAGGAGAAAGAGTAAATACACCGTTACGAGTGTAAAACTCGCCTCCGTCCTTCTGAACTTTGAAAAATCCGTCACCCCTGATAGCGAAATCAAGTGAGTTACCGGTTTTTTGAAAAGAGCCTTGAGACATATCTATTACTTCTTCAGACAATCTTGGACGGGCCATTATTTTAGGCTCCGGAAACAAGTTTTTATCCCGTATGAACGGCTTTGCATCCACAACGTAATCGTGAGCAAATTTAACAAAAGTGTCTTCGAAAGCGCAGGTGTCCCGTTTAAAGCCTGTAGTATTCACGTTCGCCAAATTATTGGCGCTGATATTGACCCTGTGTTCGTTGGACATGGCCCCAAAAAGGGCACTAAATGTACTGGTTTGCATATCTTTTCTCCTAAAAAAGGCGATTGCTTGCAACTGTACTTGCAAACAGCAGGCCAATATGAACAAAAGATAAAAATCAGATGATGAGGTATGAAGAGTGAGAAGAATGATTTTGAATAAAAAAATCCCGGTTGAGCGTTAACTCAACCGGGACAGTTCAAAACATATTTATGGGGATATAATCAGGCGGTATAATGAATAACAACCCCGACAGATGATTCCGGGAAAATAGCCTGAGTTGCGTCCGCGCCCTGAAAACCCTGAGTCGCATCCAAAACTTCGAAGGCCATGGTGGCATCAGCACTTCTTACACCTTGAGTCGCCGGTAAAATTTGAACATGACCTGCCGGCCCTGCTATAACAACACCGGGACCACCCGCGGTAAAAGACCCGGCTGGTCCGGCTGTGATGTGCCCTGCTGGCCCTGCTATAATATTATCTGTAAGAATAGGCATAGTTCACCCGCTTTTTATTTAAGTATATCTACTTATAAAATAACACATGATCCAAACAAGTCAAATCATCAAGCTAGTCTTAAAATAATGATAAATCCCCTACAATTTACACTTGCGAATATGATTTGCTGTAAGCCTATCTTATATGGTATTAATTCTACAAGATACCCGGACTGAGTAAAAAGACTCTCCCACAGTACCAAAAGCCTCTCAGCTTTAAAAATCACAAGGCTTGACATTGCAAATCGATACGCCTAAGTTGCTGTCCTCGGTGCGGGTGTATCTCAGAGTTTGTTATTTGGTGAACAATATACTTCGTAAAAGAAGCTTGGCACACCTCTTCACTCCGCATCAGGCCTCATACTGTAACCTTTTTGTTGGGTTTAAGATGCTGAGGTGGGCCTTTTTCGGGTCCACTTTTTTTATTTTGGTCGCCAAGCGACAATAAAAACGGGGATTATCGTGGAGCAAGGCTCATTAGCCAAGAAAATAAGTGATTTCGTGGAACCTGCACTCGGTGCCATGGGACTTTCACTTTGGGGTGTTGAAGTGACCTCCGCAAACCGTCCGACCGTAATCATTTATATTGAAAACGAGTCGGGTGTCAGCATTGATCAGTGCGCCAAGGTGAGCAGAGAAATAGGACTTATGCTTGAAGTTGAAGAAGTTATCGACAACGCATACGTTTTAGAGGTTTCCTCTCCGGGATTAGAACGCAAATTTTTCAAACCTGAACAGGTTGCAGCCAACATCGGTAAAAAATTGGAAGTTGCACTCATCATGTCATTTGAAGAGCGTAAAAACTTTCGCGGAATTTTAATCGAAACCGACGATGAAGGTTTAGTGCTCCAGCTTGCAGATCAGGAAGAGCCTGTCAAACTGGAATGGGACAGAATTAGAAAAGCAAAACTCATTCACGAGTTTAAATAATACAAATCAGGCAATTATTTGGCTTGCCGGTACGCGTTATATGCCTTGAACAATGTACCGAAGCGGAGGAGCGACATGGGATCTGAACTGAAAAAAGCGATCGATCAAATCAGCAAAGACCGTGGGATCGATAGAGATCTTCTGGTAGATACACTTGAAGAAGCAGTTCGTTCTTCTGTGGCTCGCAAATATGGCGACGCCATGGATATCGAAGTCAACTATAATGAAGATATCGGTGAAATTGAAGTTTACCAGTTTAAAGTAGTTGCTGAAGAAGTAACTGACGAGATAAGCGAAATCGTCCTTTCAGAAGCTAAAGAACATGATCCGAATGTTCAGGTCGACGACGAAATGGGCTTTAAGCTCAAAATCGAAGATCTTGGAAGAATCGCAGCTCAATCCGCAAAGCAGGTAATTATTCAGCGCATGCGTGATGCTGAACAGGAAATTATCTACGATGAATATAAATCCCGCAAAAACGAAATCGTCAGCGGTATTATTCAGCGCAGAGACCGTTCCGGTTGGATTATCAACTTGGGACGCACTGAAGCCGTTCTGCCTAAAAACGAGCAGATTCCCCGCGAAAGATACAAACGCGGAGACAGAGTTCAGGCTTTCCTCATTGATGTACAGAAAGAAGCACGCGGACCTCAGATAACTGTGTCCCGTTCTCACCCTGATTACATGACCGCACTTTTCAAGAGAGAAGTTCCTGAAGTTGACGATGATACAGTAAAAATTATGGGTGTAGCCCGTGATCCAGGTCTCCGGGCCAAAGTTGCTGTTAACTCACTGGACAGAGATGTTGATCCTGTAGGAGCTTGCGTAGGTATTCGCGGTTCCCGCATCCAGAACATAGTTCAGGAACTCCGTGGTGAAAGAATTGATATCGTAGTCTGGAGTCAGGACATTGCTGTCTATGCCCAGAATGCACTTTCACCTGCTATTATTTCCAGAATTGCCGTTGATGATGATGAAAAAATTCTTGAAGTGGTTGTTCCTGACGACCAGCTTACTGTTGCAATTGGCCGTAAAGGACAAAACGTTAAGTTGGCATCAAGACTGCTCGGTTGGAAAATTGATATATTCACCGAGAGCCGCTACGGCGAAATGAACGCAGCAAGCAAAGGAATGGACCAGCTTGCAAGCGTTGCTGAAATAAATCTTGATAACTTTATTTCAGCCGGTTTCGAGACCGTCAATCAGATTGCCAGAGCTTCTGAAGAAATTCTCATGACAATTGAGAATATGACTCCTTCAAAAGTAGCCGATATCAAATCAGCAATTAAGCTGCTTGGCATGGGTGAAGATGAAGAATCTTACATGGAAGAATCTTTGAGAATCAAACAAGCATCTCTGGAAGAAGCTGAGGGAAAAGCAAATGTTCCCGAAGAAGAAACCGAAGATGTCTCAGTTGTAGAAACTGAAACTGAAGAAAGTAAATCCGAAGAAAACCAAACTTCGGAAACTGATAAAGAAATAAGCGAGTAGTAGTCTTTGACCGGAATGGATAGCACTGACGGAAATGATCCAGTCAGATCGTGCGTGATTTGCAGGCAGCGATTTGCCAAAAAAGACCTACTCAGGTTCGTTATCGGCAAGGGGGCTTCCGACTACGAGCTTATTCCGGACAACAAGAAAATAATGCATGGACGCGGATACTACGTCTGCGAAAATGAACGCTGTCTGGAAAAAATTAAATTTTTTAAGCCGCGCAAGAAGAAATTCAGGGGGTAGTGTTATATGACTGCAAAGATAAAAGTTAAGGAATTGGCCGTCGAGTTAGGCGTCAATCCCAAGGATATTCTTCAAAAGTTGCGAGATTTAGGAGTGCAGGCAAAAAGTACTGTTGCGGACATTGATGCGGATTCCGCTCAGACCATCCGCAAAGAACTTGCCGGAGCATCCTCAAATGTTGTTCAAAGAGAAGTTCAGCCCGGAGTTATAGTGCGCCGTCGTAAAGCCGGACCACCTAAAGACGAAGCTGAAAAGCCGGAAGAAAAAACAACTGAAGCTAAAAAAGCTCCTGTTGAAAAGCCAGCTAAAAAGGACGTCAAAACTCCTGCTGCCGACGCAAAAGAGGCAACCGAAAAAGCTGCCCCTGCTAAAAAGAAAAAAGCTAAAAAGAAAGAACCTCTTAAGGACGCTAAACCTCTTGTTAAAATTATCAAGCCTGAAGACCTTGAGAAAAAGAAACAAGATGAAGCTCCTGTGAAGGAAGAAACCGCACCGGTTGAAAAAGCGGAAACACCCCCATCTGCGGACTCAGCCGAGAAAAAAGCTCCCAAAAAAGTAGCTGCTTCGGCTCCCCCTGTAGAAAAAGCCACTAGCGAACAAAAGAAAGAACAGCCCGCTGCTGATAAAAAAGACGTTAAGGCGAAAGATTCCGAGCCTAAAAAGAAAAAACGCAAGAAAAAGAAAGAAATCGAGCCTCCTAAGGTAAAAATTATTTCAAGGCCCGATCCTAATCTTCAAGCTGCACAGCGTGCGGCAGAAGGTCCAGCAGGTGCAAGAATTGCCGGAGATAGAGGACTGCCAGAGCGTAGACCTGCGGCCAGACCGGGCGGTAGACCAGCTCCAGGTGGTAGACCAGCTCCAGGCGGTAGACCAGCTCCAGGCGGTAGACCTGCTCCAGGCGGTAGACCAGCTCCAGGTGGCAGACCAGCTCCGGGTGGCAGACCAGCTACAAGCGGAAGACCAGTTCCGGGTGCTCCTCAGCCAGGCTCAGATGAAGGCCAGAGCAAAAAGAAGAAATTCAAGAAAGATAAACGCGTTGTTGAGTTTGGTAAAGATAACAAAAAGACCAATCAAGAACGTGATATGGATAGTAAGTTCCGTCACAAGAAAAAAGGCAAAAAAGGCAAACATAAAGAAGTTGAGCCTGTATTGCAGAAGCCTTTGAAGGCTGCAAAGCGTAAAGTAAAATTCAATGAAGCTATCAGACTGGCTGATATGGCTCACCAGATGGGACTCAAAGCGCAAGAGCTTATTAAAACTCTCTTCGCTCTCGGAGTCATGGCGACCATAAACCAGTCTCTTGATTTGGATACAGCGACCCTGCTTGCAGCAGAATTTGAATACGGAATCGAAAACGTATCCTTCTCCGAAGAAGAATTATTAGTACCGGTACATGAAGCTGATGATGAAAAAGAACTTATGCCTCGTCCTCCCATCGTTACCATCATGGGACACGTTGACCATGGTAAAACATCACTGCTTGACGCCATCCGTCACAGTACTGTTACCGATGGTGAAGCAGGCGGCATAACACAGCATATCGGTGCTTATCATGTCTCCACCAATCGCGGAGATATCGTATTCCTTGATACTCCCGGCCATGAAGCTTTCACAACCATGAGAGCCCGTGGAGCACAGGTTACTGACATCGTAATTCTTGTTGTCGCCGCCGATGACGGAGTTATGGACCAGACCCGTGAAGCGATAAGCCATTCCAAGGCTGCCGGAGTTCCCATTGTTGTTGCAGTCAACAAAATGGATAAAGAAGGAGCCAACCCTGAAAGAGTTCAACGCGAACTTGCTGATTTCGACCTCGTACCAGAGGCATGGGGCGGAGACACAATGTTCGTTCCCGTTTCAGCTAAAGAACGCACAGGACTTGATCAGTTGCTCGAAATGGTTCAGCTCCAGGCAGAAGTTCTGGAACTTAGAGCCAACCCGAACAAATCAGCTCGCGGTAACATTGTTGAAGCAAAACTCGACAAGGGTCGTGGCCCTCTCGGAACCGTCCTGATTCAGGAAGGAACCATCACTCAGGGAGATCCTTTCGTCTGCGGACTTTACCACGGACGAGTCAGAGCCATGTTCAACGACCTTGGACAAAATATAAAAACAGCTGGCCCCGCTTTCCCTGTAGAAATTCAGGGATTTGACGGAATACCTCTAGCAGGTGATGAATTCATCTGCGTAGCTGACGATAAAATTGCTCGTAAAATTGCTCAGGAACGTAAGCTGAAACATCGCGAACGTGAGCTTGCAGGAAAATCCAAGGTTACTCTTGAATCCTTCCTTGCTTCAAAACCTGATGAAAAAATTCAGACCCTCAACGTGGTTCTTAAAGCCGACGTACAGGGATCACTTGAAGCAATTGCCGAAGCTCTCGCAAAACTTGCTACTGAAGAAATCAAAGTTGACGTCATTCACGGAGGAGCCGGTGCCATCACAGAATCTGACATTCTGCTCGCATCTGCAAGTCAGGCCATCATCATCGGTTTTAACGTAAGACCTACTGTTAAAATCAAAGAAGTGGCTGAACGTGAACAAGTGGAAATCCGCTTCTACGACATCATCTACAAACTGGTCAGCGAAATCAAAGACGCTATGGCCGGTATGCTCTCCCCTGATATTAAGGAGAACTACTTAGGTCAGGCTGATGTTCAGCAGGTATTCACTGTACCGAAAATCGGAACAGTTGCAGGTTGTAAGGTTATAGACGGAAAACTCACAAGACATGCTAAAGTCAGACTTCTGCGTGAAGGTGTTGTAATCTATACCGGAACATTGACCTCGCTCAAACGTTTCAAAGACGACGCTAAAGAAGTAGCAAAAGGCTACGAATGTGGTGTTGGACTTGAAAGATACAACGACATTAAGGAAGGCGACGCAATCGAAGCCTTTGAAGAAGTCGAAGTAGCAAGAACTCTCGCATAACAAATCATAGGGGCGGCACTTGCCGCCCCTTTTTTAAATTTCCGGCACCCAAATGATAATCGGCGTACTTTCACTGGAATTCAGACTTCACGGGAACAGGTCTCTAAAAGGCAAACGGAAAATATCACTTAGCCTGAAACAAAAATTGCGTAATAAATTTAATGTATCAGTTTCTGAGATAGAAGCGCAAGACTCCCATGAAAGACTGGTCCTGGCAGTAGTGACAGTAGCAGGCGAAACTCGTAAAGTTGAAAGTAGATTATCAAAAGCGCTATCCATGATTGAAGCAATTTCCCCGGCAGAATTGGTGCACTGTAAAACCGAATTTTTTAGTTCCTGACCACAACGGCCAGGATAGTCTTTTTTTAAAGGTAGATAGATATGAAAACGTCCACATCACGCCGCTCAATAAAAATGGGTGACATGATAATGCGAGAAATCGCAACAATGCTTATTGAAGATGTCGCAGATCCGCGTCTTGAACTTGTTTCAATCAGCGGAGTCAGACTCAATAAAGACCTCAAATTTGCTGAAGTTCTTTTTACTCTTTCAGGAGACAAAGAACGAATTGCTTCTGCACAACAAGCACTGCAGAACGCTGCCGGTTATATGCGCAGCACACTCAGCAAGCGCATGAGAGTCAGACAGGTTCCACAGCTCACATTCATTCACGATAATTTCCTTGAGGAGATGGTATATGGAAAACCAATTCAAAGAGATCTGCCAGATTCTTAAGGGTGAAGACGATTTTCTTATTGCAGCACACTACCATCCCGATGGTGACGCACTAGGCTCTACTGCCGCACTCGGTTTCATCTTAAAATCTCTCGGAAAACGGTTTCGCATCTATAACCAGAGCGGCGTTCCCGAGTCTATGGAATGGCTCCAATTTCCAGCTCCCATGCTGACCGAAATCCCTAAAGGATTCGACGGCTGGTACATAATTCTGGATTGCGGCGATGCTCCGCGCATGGGTGAAACTCTCATGAATGCTATGGACCCTGAAAAATCCATAAACATTGATCATCACATGGGCAATACTGATTTTGCCACCATCAACTGGGTAGATACAACACGCCCTGCTGTCGGTGAAATGATCACGCTTATCGCACGTGAACTGAAAATTTCTCTTTCAGGCGCTATTGGTGAAGCACTATATTTATCAATCGCCACAGATACCGGTTTTTTCACTTACGGGAACACCAAACCTGAGACACTTGAAATAATCGCCGATATCATCAGACACGGCCTACAGTTAGACGAATTCGTTCCAAAAATTCGCAACCAGTGGACTATGAAACGGATCAAATTATGGACCCTTGCGCTGGACAAAGTTGAACTGTATCATAATGACCAGACAGCGATAATTTTCGTCACTCAAGAAATGCTGACTGACACAAATACCGGCGGCCCGGATTGTGAAGGTTTAGTCAATTTCATCCGCAGAATTCGTAATGTGCGTGTTGCAATTGTTGTCCGCGAAGACTCTCAGCACAGATTTAAGTTCAGCTTGCGTTCATCAGGTTCTGACAATGTTCAGATGATCGCGTCAATGTTTGGCGGCGGCGGACACAAAAACGCCAGCGGCGGCATGATTGAAAGCTCTGCTGCAAATGTTCGCTCCAGACTCACCACAGCTTTAGCTGAAAAGCTATATCATATATAAAGGATAATCCTGTGGGAAGAAAACCTCGCGTAAGCCCTCATCAGAAACATGGAGTCCTCGTCCTGAATAAACCTTCAGGCCCGACTTCAGCAGATTGCCTCAACTCGATCAAACGGGAATTGATGCAATATAAAATAGGTCATGCCGGCACACTGGACCCTCTTGCTGAGGGTGTTTTGCTGGTAATGCTCGGGCAGGCCACCAAGCTCGGCCCGTATTTGACTGAAAATGAAAAAATTTACTCCGGAAGCCTGATTATCGGTAGAACTACAGACACTTACGATATTCAAGGCCAAGAAACTTCGACCCATGACATTTCCGGCATTACGGAAAAAATGGTCGAAAATGAAATTTTAGCATGGAATGACTTGACTAGTCAGGAAGTTCCCGCATATTCGGCAGCTAAGCACAAGGGCAGACCGCTCTATGAGCTGGCTCGAAATGGCGAGGAAATTCCCGTCAAGATCAAGAGCATTAAAATTTTTGAAGCTAAACAGTTGGAAGTGAGTCTGCCAATGGCCCGTTTTCGAGTTGGGTGCTCTGCCGGCACCTACATTCGCTCCCTCGTCCACAGCTTGGGGATGCGGCTCGAATGCGGCGCAGTAATGGAATCACTTAAGCGTGAAGAAAGCCGACCTTTCAGGTTGGCGGATGCACATGATTTAGACGAGGTTCTTAACGATCCTGACGGTTTTGAGAGCCGTGTTATTCCTATTGCGGAAGCACTGCCTCACTGGCCTAAGTTCACTGTGGGTGAACAGATGGCAACCGAGATCATGAACGGAACAAGAATCCCGGTCGAAAATGTGCCCGGATCAGTCGGAATTGCTTTAATCGAAGGAGACAGGGCTATGTTTCTTGCCTCCGACGGCACTCCGCTATCTTTAGCGGAAGCCAAGATTATTGATAATCGTCTGCACTGGACTGTTCTTCGCGGCTTGTGGGGTTGATTCCCTGTGGGAATTTTACTTCCGGCACAAACAGAACATCGCGCACGGGCGCGTAGGAGGGTATCGCTGTGGTAATGACTGCTGTAGATAAGGCAAAAGTAATTGAGGACTATCAGACAACACCTGGAGACACCGGTTCCCCTGAAGTACAGGTAGCACTCCTTACTGCAAGGATTACGTATCTTACTGACCACTTCAAGACTCACAAAAAGGACTTTCATTCCCGCACAGGCCTCCTGAAAATGGTAGGACAGCGCAGAAACATCCTGAAATACCTGAAGTCTAAAGACATTCAGCGTTATCGTGATCTTATCGCAAGACTTGGTCTTCGCAAATAAGTTGTTTTTTGGGGGAGGTATTACCTCCCCCTTCTCATTTTTAAGCACGGACTCATGCATCCCACTATGGATTTTTAGTTGGCTAAGGCAAGCGTTCAGATTTCAACTCTGAAATCTTCCCTAAGCCGGCTAGAAAATTCGGGCTGCTTCGAAATCCGTTTGTACACAATGGTTTAAAACCAAACTCACAAGGAGTTTAAATGTTAGTACCACTCGATAAAATCGAAGTAACAGGTCAAGTCGGCGCACTTGATATCAAACTTGAAACAGGCCGCATGGCTAACCAGACCAACGGAACCGTATGGATTCAGTCCGGTGGAACCGTCGTTCTCGTAACAGCTGTCAACATGGCAACAAGTGAGCCTAGAGACTTTTTCCCGCTTACTTGTAACTATCTTGAAAGAACATACGCAGCCGGCCGCATTCCCGGTGGCTATTTCCGCCGTGAAGTTGGTCGCCCTTCTGACCGTGAAACTCTTGTTTCCCGTATGATGGACCGTCCTATCCGTCCTATGTTCCCTAAATCTTTCTGCGACGAAGTTCAGATTATCGCAACTGTACTTTCCGCTGACGAACACACCAACCCTGATGTTCTGGCTATGACTGGAGCTTCCGCAGCACTTCATATTTCAAATATGCCTTTTAACGGGCCTATCGCTGCTGCCAGAATCGGAATGGTCAATAACCAGTTCGTTCTCTACCCTACTTATAAAGGTATTGCTGAAGACAGCGATCTCAACCTTGTTTTTGCAGCGACACGCGACGCAGTAATCATGGTTGAAGGAAGCTCTCAGTTCCTTTCTGAAACTACAATTGCTGAAGCACTTGAATGGGGACACGAGCAAGTTGCTCCAATGTTCGACCTGCAGGACGCACTCAGAGAAAAAGTAGGCAAACCTAAAATTGAAGTAATTGAAACTGTCAAAGACGATGAAGTTATCACTTTAGTTTCTGACAACTTTGCTGCCGATCTCGACACAGCTCTTACTATTCCTGAAAAAATGGCACGTAGATCTGCCAAGTCAGAAATTAAAGGAAAGGCTGTTAAATTCATCGAAGAAAAATTCCCGGAAGAACCTAAAAGAGCTAAAGCTGTCGGCGACGCAATGGCTGCTCTTGAAAAGAAAATAGTTCGTAATCGCATTGTAGAAAAAGGAATCCGCATTGACGGACGTGACCTTACTACAGTCCGTAACCTTTCCATGGAAGTCGGCACACTGCCAATGACTCATGGTTCCGCCCTGTTCCGCAGAGGTGAAACATCAGCTCTTGCAGTTTGTACTCTTGGTAGCTCACGCGACGAACAGAGATTTGAAACCCTCATCGGTGACGATTCTAAACGTTTCATGCTCCATTACAACTTCCCTCCATATTGTGTTGGTGAAGCCAGATTCCTTCGTGCTCCTTCTCGCCGTGAAATCGGACATGGAACACTCGCAGAACGCGCTTTGACTCCTGTTCTGCCATCTGCTGAATCCTTCCCGTTCACCATGCGTGTAGTTTCAGAAGTTATGGACTCTAACGGATCCTCTTCAATGGCTTCCGTATGCGGCACAACTCTGTCTCTCATGGACGCAGGTGTTCCAATCACAGCTCCTGTTGCAGGTATTGCAATGGGTCTTTGTAAAGAAGGCGACGACTACTTCGTACTGACCGATATTCTCGGCGACGAAGATGCTCTCGGCGATATGGACTTTAAAGTTGCCGGTACTGAAGAAGGCATCACTGCCATCCAGATGGATATCAAAATCAGCGGTATTCCTGCTGATGTTCTTCGCAAAGCACTTTCTCAGGCCAAAGAAGCAAGAATGCTTATCCTTGATGACATGAAGAAAGTTATTGAAGCTCCAAGAGCTCAGCTTTCAAATCATGCTCCTCAGATGCAGGTTGTTAACATCAACCCAGAAAAGATCAGAGACCTCATCGGACCTGGCGGTAAAAATATCAAAGCGATCACTGCTGAAACTTCAGCTGATATTGATATTGAAGATTCCGGTAAAGTTTCCATCTTCGCTCCGACTCTTGATTCTCTCAAGAAAACTGTGGAAATGGTTCAGTACTACGACCAGACAGCAGAACTCGGTAAAAACTACGTTGGTACCGTTAAAAAGATCCTCGAAATCGGCGCAATCGTTGAGATTCTGCCCGGACTTGAAGGACTTCTGCACGTTTCACAGATTGACGTTGAACGCATCGAAAACGTAACTGACGTTATTCAACTCGGTCAGGAAGTAACTGTTAAGGTTGTTGAAGTTCAGCCTAACGGACGTATCAGACTTTCCCGTAAAGCTTGGCTCATGGAGCAGGCTGGACAGGAAGTTGATCTTGATAGATTCAAAATGCCTAGCGGTGGCCGTCGCGACAGCCGTCCACGCAGATAAGCTACTTAAGATCTAAGCCTTAAATTGAAAGATAAAGGCCGCTGAACTGTAATAGTTCGGCGGCCTTTTTATTTAGCTGTCAATGTCATTGAAACTATTTATCTTTTATTTCCTGCTTGCCCTGCTCATACCCTTCCTTAAAATCGTCAGGGGATTCCTTCACACTTTCTGTAGCCTTTCCAGTCTGCTTGCCCATCCATGTGCAAGCAGGAATTACCGAAAAAAGAAACATCGCCAACATAATTGAACAAATTAACTTACTCATAAACATCTCCTTTTAAATCTCCGCTAAAAAGAATGAGCACTTAAAAAATATTATTTCATAATTACATATTTTTTGTTTTCTTAAAATATTTTTTTCAAAACTCTTCATAAACAAAAATTCCAAGCAGTAAGCCTCTATCATCGGCTTACAACTTGGAATTTTAATAATTTGAAAAGTAAATTAATTAGTAGCTAGTTAAATCAAGATCTCTCATCAAAAACACGTTTTGTTTTTGCGAAACTTCGGGGTAGAAGTCCGGGCTTCAAAATTTCAACATTTGCCCTGACCAAAATAAATTTACGGATTCTATCACAAATAGCTTTGGCTAGATTTGCATCATTTTCTGCGGAGATACCCGGTTTACGCTCAACCCTGACAGACATGTGATCAAGTCCTTCGCGTCTTTCGAGAAAAATCTGATACTCCGAACTGGCTTCCGAGAAAAACTCAAGAACAGAACCAATCTGCCCCGGATAAATATTTACACCACGGAAGATAAACATATCATCGCTTCGACCTGAAATATGGTCATGACGCGGCATAGAACACCCGCATGAGCACTTTCCGGGAATAATCCGGGTTAGGTCATGAGTCCGGTAACGCACAAGCGGAGAAGCCTCTTTATTGAGTGTAGTAACAACCAATTCCCCTGTTTCACCATCTGCGACAGGTTCAAGAGTAACGGGATCAATAATTTCAACAATATATTCATCACCCCAGTAATGAATTCCGTCATGAGCCTGACATTCAATACCCGCTCCCGGCCCATAAAGCTCGGTCATACCGGAAATATCGTGACTTGATTCAAGCCCGAGCGACTCTTCAAACTGTTTACGCATTTTAGGAGTATGAGCTTCTCCTCCGAAAATACAACGTTTGAGTTTTAGCTTATCAGTTAAACCCGCCTTGTGAGCCTCTTCGCCCAGCAGCAGCGCCATAGAGGCGGTCGAGCAAAGACATGTAGCCTCAAGATCAACCAGAATTTGAAGTTGAATTTCCAGCATTCCCGGCCCGACAGGCAGAGTCATTGCGCCGAAATGTTCAGAACCAAGTTGAAATCCGGCCCCGGCAGTCCAGAGACCATACCCCACACAGATCTGCACCCGATCAAGAGTTGTCAGCCCGGCAAGCTCGTAACAGCGGGCAAACATATTTTTCCATGTATCAAGATCTTTCTGAGTGTACGATAAAATTTTCCGTTTTCCGGTTGTTCCGCTTGAACCGTGGATTCTTACGACTTGTTCCTCAGGGACAGACAAAAGCGGCAACGGGTAGCCGTCTTTCAAATCATCTGCGGAGGTAAAAGGAAGTTTTCTAATATCATCCAGAGTTTTTATATCACCGGGTTCAATAGATTTTTCTTTATATTGCGAAGCATAAAACGGACAGTTCTCAGCAGTATGAGAAACCGTCCACTTGAGTCCTTCAAGCTGCTTCTTCGCTAATTCCTCAGGTTCAAGCTCTGGAATAAATCTATATTTACCGCTCATTGGGGTCTCCTTGAAAACTTGTTCAATCCCGATAACTGTCGTAATCATATCTGAGTGACTTTGTTAAACTAATTTTTTTTGCAAGAAAACCATAAATCTTCGAGTAAGACCTGATCATCATGCCATTATCCACAATAAATTTTATGAATGTATCTCCCGCCGCGATTACAGCAGCAGGCCTAATCGGCGCAGTGCTCGGCAGTTTTTATGCATGTGCAGTATACCGCTACATTGCAGGACAAACCCTTACAAATCCGCCACGCTCAATGTGCCCTGAGTGCGGACATAAAATCAAGTGGTATGAAAATATTCCGCTACTGAGCTTTTTTATACTGAGAGGAAAATGCTCAAACTGCCATAAATCAATCAGCCCAATGTATCCGGTAATAGAATCCGTTTCTATATTATGGGCAATTTTACTGATGTTTATGTACGGCCCTTCAACTTTATGGATTATGTACATGTTTTTCGGCGGCCTTATGATTGTGGCATCTTTTATCGACCTGAAAACTTTTATCCTCCCGGATATCATCACCATCCCCGGTTCAATAGCAGCCATTCCCTGCGCGGCTATGTTCACAAATGTAGGATGGGAAGGCGCTCTGCTCGGAGCAGTTCTCGGCGGAGGAATGTTCTGGTCGCTGAGGCTTCTTTATCGCGGACTCAAAGGAGTTGAAGGATTGGGACTCGGTGATGTAAAGATTATGTGCATGATAGGAGCATTAGCCGGACCGCAAAACCTCCCGCTTGTAATTACGATTGCCGCTTTTACGGGGCTATGCGCGGGACTTATTATGATGCTGGTAAAAAAGAGAGAGTACGGAAGCATGATCCCCTTCGGGCCTTTTCTGGCTCTGGGATCAATGCTCAGCATTCTTTACGCAGAACCATTCTGGCTATGGTATTTGCTCGGCTAAACACAAACGAAAAGGGGAAGTCTTCGCAGACCTCCCCTTTTGGATCGGATAAAAATTAATTAAACTCCGAATGGACCGAACTTTTTAACATATTCCTGAAGTTCTTCCCAAAGGTGTTCAGAAAATTTGTCATACTTTTCAGCAGCGGTGTCGTAGCTTTCAAGCTTTTTAACAACATTCGCAGCTTTATCATAAACAGTTTTAAATTCAGCTTCATCCATGCCTGTCATTTTCATGGCTTCTTCTTTGGAAAGATTGCCGGTATGGACAAAGACTCCGGACAGCACGCCCATCATCTTTTTTACGTTCTTCTGAGCCATCTCGCACTCCTTAAAAATAATGTTAATAAACCCCTTGTTAGCTATATCGAATTAACACCATTTTATCCGTTATTGCAAGTAATTCAGCCTACAACCTTGATTAAATTGCCTGCTAAATTTCCCCCCGACGGCCCCTGCGGCACAACCGTTGCCTTTTTTACGCAGCAAACGTATTATCATTTTTTATAACTTATTAAATAAATACAGACATGAGCAAAATAAACAACAGCATCTGGATTAACGCAGGGGAAGCTTCCGGTGATATGCACGGTGCATTGCTTGCTTCCAAACTTATAAATAAAGACCCCGACCTGAAAATTTTAGGTATGGGCGGATCAGCAATGGAAAAAGCGGGGTGTGACATCCGCTACCCTATGCAGTTGATTTCCCTCGTAGGTTTTACCGAAGTATTTCCAAAACTGCCCCGCCTGTTAAAATTATTCGGACAAATCAAGGACATTCTGAAAGCGGAACGCCCCAAGGCTGTCATATTAATTGACTGCCCAGACTTTAATTTCAGGGTCGCCAAAATTGCCCATGAACTCGGAATTCCGGTATATTACTACATTACGCCGCAAATCTGGGCATGGCGACAGGGTAGAGCTAAATTCCTGCAAAAATATGTGCGCAAAATTTTATGTATTCTGCCCTTCGAACAGAAATTTTTTAAAGATCGCGGAGTAGACGCTCAGTACGTAGGACACCCTCTGCTGGACTTGATTCCACTCGCAGAACTTGATGCAATAGATCCTGACCCGAATCTCGTGGGAATTCTTCCGGGCAGTAGAAGCAAAGAAATATCTTCACTATTACCGGAATTTGCTAAAACAGCCGAAATGCTGCTTGCAGACTTTCCTTATCTGAAATTTTCAATAGCCCGTGCTCCGGGAGTGACAGAGAAAAAATTACGCAGTTTCTGGCCCTCCAATATTCCCGTCACCATTAATCAACCCGAAAACCGCTATAGGTTAATGCGCAACTCAAATGTCATCATGGCCGCGTCCGGCACTGCAACACTTGAATGCGCCCTTATTGGCACGCCAACACTGGTCGCATACAAAATGTCCGCATTCTCAGCGTTCCTAGCCCGCAAGATTATATCCGTGAAATATGTAAGTCTTGCCAATTTAATCCCCGACAAACCCATTCTTCCTGAATGCCTGCTTGAAAAAGCCTCAGCTAAGTTTTTTTATCCCCATATGCATGAGTGGATTAAAAATCCTGCCTCAGCCGCTGCGGTCAGAAATGAGCTAAAAGATCTTCGTAAAATGATCGGAGAACCGGGAGTTGCGGATAGAGTGGCTGAAATAATTCATAATGATCTGAATTCTCTCTAAAAAATCAGTATTCACAAGACACAAAAAAGCCCGACGTTTCATAAACTGAAGCGTCGGGCAAATAATACCAATCTGTAATTTTCTACCAACCGTCATCTTCCTCGTCCCAATCGTCTTCATCGAAAACCTGACCTGAAATGATTGTACGCAAATACACATACAATTTTCGTCTGTTGCCTTCATAAACAGATAAGAATCTTCGCAACTTTTTTCCTACGGCAAGACTTCAGGAGTCGAGATATCCGAACAATTTAGTTTAGTTTGTATATCTTCCTAAAACTCTTTTTACGATTAATTACATCTATACATTCCAACAACAAGATCGTATTATTCGTGTTAATCGTAGCTTTACAAACATCATATTACGCCAATGATAGCTATCAACTGGAGAAGAAATATATGCCTAGACACTCAGCACTCATTAAAAAACTAATATCTTACACAATTACAGTGCTCGCCGTATCTCTGACTCTTAGCTCCACAACTTTTGCCGAAACGAATCAAAATCTTGAATTATTAAGAAACCGGATTCACAGTTTTCAAGCATTTGAAGCCGAAGAACTGGCAACCTACTCACAAATTGAATTGCTATTGATGCTAACACAGAAAAAATATGCAGAATCACTGCAACATTTTCAATATATTCTTATATCTGAAAGAGCTTCAACAAGTTCACCGATAGATCGCAAACAAGTTAAAAATGATCTTTATCAACTACGCGAAAAAATTAAAACTACACTTAGTAAGCTTCAAGAGGCTCAAGAAGAATGCGTCTCCAGAATTGATGTTATTAATTCTTTCGATAACCTTTCCATACCTTCAGGAACTCCCGACTCGCTTAAAATTATTTATCGAAATAATATAAACTCTATTTCACAGTTACGATTTAAATCTAAAAAACAACTCTCAAAAATTGGCTCATTGTTAACAGAGGGAAACCGTGTACTTAAACGTCTGGACAAGCTTGAACAGGGGGAAAAACATAACCTGCTGCAGTTATGGAGTTCCTATTTATTAGTAGGTAAAAACCCAGTATTCAGCCCTGTTTTTTGGAGCACATCCTTCCAGAATAACAATTGGTTGATTATCAAAAATTCTGAATTCCAGAGTGCTCTTGATAGTTATGATGAAAAAGCTCTAAGGCATTTATCTCTCTTTGCAATTTTAATTTTAGCAGGGTTGGCGCTGAGAAGTTTTGTAGAAAGACAAGTAAACTGGCAAGAAGTACTGGGAGATAACCAGTTTAAAATCAAATCACTGTTTATCGCTTCTCTTGTCGGCTTTGCCTTATATGTAGCGACAAGAATAACGTTCCCTTCCACAATGGAATCCTTGGAAATACTTGCTTTCGGCCTTTTTTTCATATCGGTATTGAAAATTTCTAAATACATATGCACAGACAATTTTATACTTACCAGCGGACGCTCAAGAACCGCTGTCCTGTTTACACTCAGTTCTTTTCTGCTGGCTCTTCATGTACCCAGTAAATGGGTCACTTTGTTTTTTTTGGGATTCCTCGTCTTCTCATGGTTTCTAAATTCTGCATCGGCATGGAAAAAAAGACGCTTTCAAGGGCTACTCGATTCAACTAAGAAAAGCAGTTTTCTTAGCCCGTTATTAGTTATTTCTTTTTTCGGATTTGGCAGACTGGCATGCTTTCTGGCTATCCTCTGGAGTCTGGGCATATTTATTCGCTCTTTCGGAATGCTCTGGGGGCAAATTCTGTTTTTGAGCACTGAAAAAAATGTGAAGCTATTTAAAGGGCTGGTTCGTAGCTTGGCGGTCCCCTTAGGATGGGCAATTGCATTCAGCCTCGCATACTTCTGGCTGGTCGGCTTTTTCGGACAAAGCACTGTGTTGGATGTTTTAGCTATGAACACAGGCTGGGAGGGTTATTCAGTCTCCATTGGCAATATTGTGTCTGTATTTGTTCTTTTCTTCATGACCAAACACAGCGTTTCAGCCTTCAAGGTTTCCATCGAGCTTGTCGGGCGAAAATGGCCCAGAGGCAAACGAGGCGCAGTTCCTTCAATGCAAACTTTGTTTTCATATGGAATCTGGACGCTGTTTGCGCTTTTGGCTATGCGCATTCTTGGCTTAAACCTTACAAGCATAGCCGTCATCGCCGGGGGACTCAGTGTCGGTATAGGTTTCGGACTTCAAAATATTGTAAACAACTTTATCAGCGGCCTTATTTTACTATTCGGCAGATCCATCCAGCAAGGCGATGTCATTGAATTAAACAGTCTCTGGTGCACAGTTAAAAATATCAACATACGTACTACTCTGGTAGAAACATTTGAAAATGCGGTAATCATGATTCCCAATTCCGACCTTGTTACTAATCAGGTTACCAACTGGACTAAAAACAATTCAATACTTCGCCGCGATATATTGGTCGGCGTCGCCTACGGCTCGGATACAGACAGAGTAAGAAGAACATTGCTCGAAGTTGCGAATGAAAATCCCCATGTTCTTAGTAAGCCTGAACCGTATGTTCACTTTAATGATTTCGGATCAAGCAGCCTCGACTTTATACTGCGTGTATGGATAGATGACATTGATAACACTATCAAAACAATCTCCGAACTTCGCTTTGCCATAGACAGATATTTCAGACGCGACAGCATTGAAATTGCGTTCCCGCAAATGGATCTTCACCTTAAGAGCAGTCAGGCTCTTGCTGATGTGCTGGGTAAAAACAAAGATGCCGGCGGCAGTCTTTCTTAATTCATTCTTTATACGAAGAGAGACGTCCAGAGCATATACTTTAACGAATACGTCATGCTATGCTTCGCTAGTTTTTATCGTGTCATGAAGTTTTGAAAAAGCTCAGGGAGAAAGATAATGCCTTTGCGAGTAATAGAGATAGTTACCCCCCGCGAGGACAAAGACGAGGTTGTCAAATCCCTTGAAGAACATCGTCCCGATGAAGGATATGTTTTCTGGGCATCTCCTTTAGACGATGAAACGGCTCTGACATTTAGAGTCGTACTTGATGTCCAAGAGTCAGAAAATGTTCTGGATAAGCTTGAAAATCTTTTTTCATGGAGTGAGAAATATCGTATTATTGTTTTTTCTGCCGAAGCAACAATCCCTAGATTGAAAGTACCGGTCAAAGAAGAAATACCCGTCAATCCAAACGGAGAAAACGCCGAAAACGATGCAGCTAAACGAAAGAACAGAATAAGCCGCGAAGAATTGTATTCAGACGTTTTAGATACCTCCGTGATGTCGAAAAGCTACGTGATGCTTGTTCTTTTCTCATCACTGGTAGCGGTTATCGGACTTATGCGAGACAACGTGGCTGTAATTATAGGCGCGATGGTCCTAGCTCCTCTTCTAGGGCCGAATGTAGGCTTATCGTTAGCTACAACTCTTGGTGACGGCAAACTGGCACTGGAGTCATCCAAAACACTTATTATTGGTATTACTCTTGCTTTTTTTATATCCCTTTGCGCAGGTTTTTCTCTTGGACTGCCGGAAATATCCTCTGAACTGATGTTAAGAAGCACCACCAGCTTTTCAGATATAATTTTGGCTATTGTTTCCGGAGCAGCCGGAATAATATCCTTTACACTGGGCGTTCCTACCTCCCTCGTCGGCGTGATGGTTGCTTTGTCGCTTCTTCCTCCTCTCAGCGCCTGTGGCATCTTTTTAGGTGCAGGACAAACGACACTCGCTGCAGGCGCCGGCCTTCTTTTTATCGCAAACATAATATGCCTGAATTTAGCAGGAGTAGTGACATTCTTACTCCAAGGAATTCAACCCTTGACTTGGTGGGAACGTGAACGGGCCAAAGTTACAGCAATTCGTATGGCCCTTCTGTGGGGCCTTATGCTGGCAATCCTTGTATTGCTTCTATATTTCCGAATCATCCAATAACTTTGAATTATCAAACTCAAAACGAATCAAAATTCAAAAAAACAGGTAAGAATCCATGGCAAGATTTCTTAAAAATTTCGACCAAAAAGCAGGAAAATCTCCCGGTTCACTTATTTTCATCGGACAGCAAAGAATGGATGAACCCCGTTTACGAATCATTGATTATGATTCACAAACGTTGCGAAAAGAGTTCATTAAAACAATCGATGAAGTAGGCCCGATTAAAGAAACAAACACAACCAGCTGGTTCAACATTGACGGCCTGCATGATTCCGAATTGGTCAAAAGGGTCGGAGAGAAGTTTGATCTCCCATCACTAATGCTTGAAGACATTCAAGACACCGGACAGCGCCCAAAAATTGAAGAATATCAAGATCATCTTTTCATTACTATGAAGATGCTTTTTTTAAACGAGGATCAAACTGAAGTCTGGTCTGAACAATTAAGCGCAATTCTTACCCCCAATTATCTGATCACTTTCCAAGAAAGGCCCGGCGATGTCTTTGAACCAGTTAGGAACAGAATTACCAAACCAAGTGGGAAAATAAGAACTCGCGGAACAGATTATTTATTATATGCTCTTTTAGACTGCGTTTTGGAAAACTATCTGAAAGTCATTGAAAAGATGGGTGAAAGAATTGAAGACATGGAAGAAGAAGTACTGGAGAATCCCGTGCCGGAACTTTTAGAAGAAATAAACTTATACCGGCGCGAAATTGCATACGTACGCAAAGCTGTTCGCCCGGTCAGAGAAATTATATCCAAACTTAAAAATCTAGATTCAGAAATTATTAATCCTGAAACAATGCCCTACCTGCGAGACCTCTCCAGCCTTGAAGAACAGGCTGTAGACTCTGCTGAAATATATAAAGAAATGCTCGCAGACCTATTCAGTACATATAACATGGCTATTGGTAGCAAGTTGAACGAAATCATGAAATTTCTGACTATTTTTGCGACAATTTTTATTCCACTTACTTTTCTTGCCGGAATATACGGCATGAATTTCGAGTCGATGCCTGAACTTCATTATAAATATGGTTACCATGTTCTATTAGGAGTGATGGCTGTCGTTGTAGTCGGAATGTTATTCTATTTTAAAAAAAGAAAATGGATTTAAACAACCTCCCCTCTCCACACATTCCAATCCCTCAAAGCCATCAACTAAATCAATTTCAGATAGTTAACGAACAAAATCCTTTTTTTGAAATATGGTTGACAAAAGCACAGTAGCATCTATATTTTAAAAACGGGACAGCATCCCACATTACAGGATATATCAATTATAGAATACAATCGTAGAAGGCTCAGCCTCCCTTATTCCAGATAAAACATTGCACATTTCATGATATGCAATGCAAGGAGAAGTAAAAATATGAATTTAACAGATTATGACAAAGCTTTATTGAATGGAGACCACGGTGAAGCCGCTCGGATAGGGATGAGTATCCTCACCGAGCTTGGCAAAAGCATGGAGACGGAAAAAATGATTTCCGTTTCAATGGTCCACGACGATAGTGCTTGGTATAGCGGACTTGCCGCATTGGAATTTGCTGAGCACCTCGTCGAACTAGGTGGAAAGTTCTGTGTCCCGACCTCGTTGAATTCTTGTTTGATGGACTTGGAAAAGTGGCAAGAACAGCGATTTGATCCTGAATTATATGCAATCCATAAGCGTATAGAAAAGGCACACACTTCTCTTGGCGCATCTGCATCATGGACCTGCGCACCATATTTTGCAGGCTTTGTCCCTCGCTTTGGCGAACAGATCGCCTGGGCAGAATCAAATGCAACAAACTATGTGAACTCCATCATAGGAGCCCGTACAGAACGATATGCAGGATTGCTCGACCTCTGTGCAGGAGTGACCGGACGAGTTCCTTATCGAGGGCTGCATTGCCCTGAAAATCGTAAAGCTGAAGTCCTTCTCAAGCTTGAAGGATTCAAGGATGATGATTTTCTTGATGACGCCATTTATGACATGCTCGGGTATGTACACGGTGAAATAGTCGGCGACCGAATTGGTGCAATGGAAGGATTGCCTCTTAATTGCAAAATTGACGGGCTAAAAAGATTCTCGGCTACGTCCGCATCTTCAGGTGGTGTTGGTTTATTTCATCTGATTGGCCTGACTCCAGAAGCACACACTCGTGAAATGGCTTTCCAGAATGAAAAACCCAAAGAAGTTGTACTTGTCACTCCTGAGCGTCTTCGTGAATCAGAAGAGCGCATGAGCAACTCCACCCCCAAGGAAATCAACTTGGTCACCGTTGGCTGTCCTCATCTATCTCATGCCGAGTGTGAAAGCTTGCTCAAAGCATTTGCCGGACGGAAAGTTAACTCTTCAATGGAGTTCTGGGCTTTTACAAACCGCTGTAACAAACAGCATATGGAAAAGAATGGAATGTACGAGGCATTACGTCGTTGCGGTGTAAAAATTTACACTGACGGCTGCCCCATGTCTTCGCAGTTCGACAAATGGAATTTTAGTGGAATCATGAGTAATTCCGGAAAATTCAGCACGTACTGTTTCTCGTATAGTGGAATCAAACCTGTTTACGGAAGCCTTGAAGATTGCGTTGAAACTGCAGTTGCGGGCAAAATGCATAGGAGTGTTAAGTCATGGCATTAACCACAATTGAATGCAAAGGTATCGTTAAAGGAAAGGTTACAGGCGAAATTTTGTTTTCCCGCAAACCATTGAGTTTCATTGGTGGTGTCGATCCTGAAACCGGCATTATCCAAGATCCGTTGAGTGATCAATGCGGACAATCCATGGCCGACAAAATTCTTGTGTTTCCTTTTGGAAAAGGTTCCAGCGGAGCAGGATTGGTTTTGCTCGAACTGGCTCGGGTCGGCAAGGCCCCCAAGGCTTTAGTCAACCTTCGCACCAACACGGTTCTTCTTACCGGACCATTGGTTATGCGTGAGTTTTACAAAAAGGAAATGCCCGTCGTATGTGTGGATGAAGCGGGTATGGAGAGCCTCAGCGAAGTAAATGAGGCCACCGTCGACAGCACTGCCGGCGCTATTACTTTCACAGCCTGACACAAAAAAACCCCCGGACCCAATGCCCGGGGGTTTTTCTGACTTTGGAACAAAGCGAAACAGCCAACGTGACTATCTCGCAACTCACAAACCAAATTTACTGTTGTACTAAACGCAACCAGTCGGCTTTGGAAGGCCAGCCATTTTACAAGCTCCCTTACCAGGACCGGAAGGAAACAACTCATAAATGTGCTTCAGTTTGTAGCCTGTAACTTTGGAAAGAATACGAACCATGGGAGCAATCCCGTTTTTCTTGTAGTAATCCTGCAAGAAATCGAGAACTTTCTGATGCTCTTCATTCAGTTCTTTAATACCTTCGCCAGCTTTACAGTAATCAACCCATTCGGGAGTCCACTCTTCAAACTTTAGCAAAAATCCATCCTCATCAACCTCAAAACTCTTACCTTCAAATTCAACGTTTGCCATGTATACCTCCTTAAAAATTAATAGTAAAAACTGTTAACAGCTTAAACTTTCAGGATATAATGCACTTCCTCAAACTTAACATTTGCGGCCCCTGCATCAAGTACCTGTTTCCCAGATAAAACCTAGGAAAAAAAAATTCAAGGGAAATTTCATTACTGTTCCTCTTTTATTTTATTTTACCCCCCCCTTTTTTTCCCACCTTACCATTTTAAATGGAAGTTTTGTCCTCCCACAAAAACACAACATTCCATAATATAAGACTTTTTTACCAGAGGAACAAATTTTGCTTAATGCTGAACATATAATCAGGAGGAATGAAAAATGGAAATCAGTTTTGGAAAAGAGATCTTAAATACGCCAATCAGAAATGAACACATCACTTCTAAACAAAATAATTCCGGCCCGATTCAAACACGGGACCAGAATATTGATACCATTTCTGCAAACTTGAAATCCGGTGTTAAAGCTCAAGACGTGAATCCGGAACTGCTTCTTGAGAAAACTGTTGAAGCAAACGCACAAGGCGGCGGAATTAATGAAGCCCATGATTTTGATCTTGCAAGAGTTATGAGACTGCTCTCAGATCCGCTCCTTCAAGAAGATATTTCTTAGTAACCACTCATCGCTTAAAATAAATTTTCTGTCGCATGCAAAATGATTTTCATGCCGGATTATAGAATGTTTTTCCGGCAAAGCCTCGATTTACTGCAAATCGAGGCTTTGCCTTTTTTAATGCAAAATGGTAATGGAGGGAAGTTTCAGCCTTCAAAAGACAACTCTTAAATTTTATGAATAATATCAACAAGATAAAATCACCTAAAAAACCATCCCCCGGGTATCCACCAATGGAATCCTGTTTAATGCCTCCTTTGCCAGTTAAATCCGACCCTTCATGGTCTGTTCCTACGGCCTCCGAGTGCATGCAGCATTGGGAAGACTATAACATGCTTGATAATATCAAAGCACATAGTACACAGGTCGCAAAAGTGGCTGTAACCATTGCTTTGATTGCAGAACATGCAGGAATCCCAGTACACGTTCCAACCATTCAGGCCTCTGCGCTGATGCACGATATTGCAAAAACTTATTCAATCCTGCACGGCGGCAACCATAGCCAGCTTGGCGCAGCTTGGACCATGCACTTAACGGGAAACCCGGTCATTGCAATGGGCGTACTGCATCACGTTTTCTGGCCGTTTGAACCCGATGCTGACAAATATTTTCTTCCGCTTGTCGTCAGCTACAGCGACAAACGAGTTATGCACGACAACCTGACATCACTTAAAAAAAGATTCGGCGATTTATCTGTGAGATATGGAAAAACGGAAAAAATCAAACAGAGAATTCAGCAAACATATGAACAAGCCTTAGTTCTCGAACAACGGCTTGAAAACCTACTTGGAGTTGACCTTAATGCGTGTTCTTTTGATAGCGGGCGGCTGGTCTGACGAACGGGAAGTGTCTCTGAGCGGAGCAAAAGGCATTCACAATGCCCTGCTTGAACTTGGACACGAAGTAGACTTACTGGACCCCGCACAGGACTTCAGCAACCTGATGGCCCGCGCGAACAAAGCTGATTTTGCTTTTATTAATCTTCACGGATCACCGGGAGAAGACGGACTTATTCAGGCAATGCTGAACCGGACATCCTGCCCGTACCAAGGTTCTGGACCGGAAAGCTCTTTCCTGACTCTGAACAAAGCTGCCACCAAAACAATTTTTGATGCAAACTCTATTCTCAGTCCCAAATGGGAATTGATCTGTGCCGCAGAAGGATGCAACGGAATTGAGAAACTTACCCCTCCTGTTTTTATTAAACCTAATTCAGGTGGATCAAGCCTCGGTATGACTTTTGCCCAAAACGCGCAGGACATGCAGAGCGGAATTGAAAAAGTTTTCAGTATGGGTGACAGCGCACTGGTGGAAGAATATATCAAAGGAATTGAAGTAACATGCGCTATTCTTGGCGACGAGCCGTTACCACTTATCCTCATTACTCCTCCTGATAAAGCACAGTTCTTTGACTATAACAGTAAATACGCCCTTGACGGAGCGGAAGAAGTCTGCCCCGCACCGATAGAAGAAAAGCTCACAGATAAAATTAAAGAAATCACTCTGAAAGCACATACACTTCTTGGTCTTAGCGGATACAGCAGAGCAGATTTTATAATTTCAAATGGAGAGCCCTATATTCTGGAAGTGAATACACTCCCGGGAATGACTCCGACAAGTCTTGTTCCAAGAGCTGCAAAGGCTGCCGGGTACTCATTCAGCAAGCTGATTGAAAAACTCATCGAACTGGGACTAAGCAGGCAAAAGTAATTTATTTCAACGGGTATGCCGAAACGGCAAGCTCAAGAAACGAAAAGTCAGGATCACCACATGCCAAAATCGCTCAAGCTTAAGACAGCCTCGTTTGTCTACAACCTCGGATGGAAAGCCGCTTTGCCTTTTCTGCATCGAAACGAAAGACTACGTGAAGGGTTTGACCGCAGAACTCTGAAACACAGCCTTCCGCCAAAGGCAGATGTGTGGATTCAAGCAGCCTCAGCCGGAGAAGCAAAGCTTGCAACACGGATTATGGATCACATTTATCCTGACAAACCGACTAGATTTCTCTTAACCACCAACACATCACAAGGATTTTCAGAGCTTGAACGGACAGCATACAGGCTGACCCCGAATTCGCGCAATGTTTCTGCGACGGCAACCTACTTTCCCTTTGATATGCCCAGTTTGGCAACAAAGGCGTTAAAAGCGGTTAATCCGAAACTGGTGGTACTTCTGGAGACAGAAATCTGGCCCGGATTTCTTATGGCATGTAAGGATCTAGGAATAAAAGTAATCATCATCAATGCAAGAATGACCACGAAAAGCCTTGCCGGATACATGTCATGCCCTTCATTTTTCAAGCTCATTGCACCGGAAGAAATTCTTGCAATATCTCCGGATGATGCAAACAGATTCAAAACTTTGTTTGAAATAGACAAAGTCAGTTTGATGCCTAACATTAAGTTCGACAGCACAGCCACGGCGGAAATAATTCCATATATCTCAAATCCTCTTTCCAGTATTTTCAAACCGAAGACTCCTTTCATCATACTGGGTTCGATCCGGAAAGAAGAAGAATCTCAGGTTTTAAAAATTGCGGTCGCACTGAAAAAAGAAAGACCTAAAACAGTCATAGGGCTTTTCCCGCGTCATATGCACCGGATCGAAGCTTGGAAAAAGATGTTGGATGAAAAAGGTCTTCCATGGGTTCTTCGTTCAGAAATTGAAAATGCTGTGCCCTTCGGACATATTGTTCTCTGGGATGTCTTTGGAGAAATGTTCTCAGCTTTCTCTCTGGCTCGCACTGCTTTTATCGGAGGCAGTCTTGCTCCTGTTGGCGGACAAAACTTTCTGGAACCACTGGCATACGGCGTAACTCCGGTAATAGGCCCGTTCTGGTCCAATTTCGCTTGGATCGGCAACGAAATTTTTGAGAACAAACTTGCCAGACAAGCACAAGACTGGGAAGGAGTTCTGCACGAATTACTGGAAATCAGCAAAAAAACAGTAAAGCCTGAAAAAGTAAAAGACCATTTTGAAACTTTTCTTGAAGATATGCGCGGCGGAACAAAAATGGCCTGCGAAGCCATAAACCGAAATCTGTCGTAAGGACTTTAACGCATGAGTACAATATCAGGATGTTTCGGAATAATTCCGGCTCGCTACGAATCCAGCCGTTTTCCGGGTAAACCACTGGCTGACATTTGCGGAAAACCCATGTTCTGGCATGTCTGGAACAAAGCGAGCAAATGCCCTGAAATGGCACAAGTTGTCCTCGCAACAGACAGCTCTATCATAATGAATGCGGCTGAAAAGCTCGGAGTTCCGGCAATAATGACTGCCGATACGCACACAAGCGGAACCGACAGAGTACTGGAAGCAGCGAGAAAATTAAATATCCCTAAAGATTCAGTTGTGGTAAATATTCAAGGAGACGAACCTTGTCTTGCCCCGGAAATGCTCTCTGAATTGGTAAGCCCTTTTACTGATAAAAATGTAAGAGTAACAACCCTTGCCTCTCCCATAAGCGCAAAGGAAGCTCTTTCCCCCGACAGGGTAAAAGTCGCGCTTGCAAAAGACAACAGAGCACTATATTTTTCCCGTTCTCCCATACCCTTCTCTCATGATGGGAAAGGAGAATATTTGTTACACATCGGCCTATACGGCTTCCGCATGGAAGCCCTTGAAACATTCGCCAGCCTGCCTGCATCCCCTCTTGAACAAAGGGAAAGGCTTGAACAGCTCAGGCTGCTGGACAACGGAATATCCATCCATGTCACGGTTACAGGACACTCCTGTCACGGAGTAGACCGTCCCGAAGATTTGGATACAGCCATAAAGATTCTTGAGAGGGAACAAATATGAAAGCCATTCTGGCACTTGAAGACGGAACTTGGTTTGAAGGAACATCCTTCACAGGCCCCGGTGAAACGGGCGGTGAGACCATCTTCAACACCGGCATGACCGGATATCAGGAAGTTCTCACAGACCCTTCATATACAGGACAGATGGTCTGTATGACCTATCCGCTTATCGGCAACTACGGAATAACAAAGGAAGACAACGAATCTTCCAAAGTCCACGTCGCTGGATTTATTGTTAAAGAATGTTGCAAAAAGCCCTCTAACTGGCGCTCAGTTATATCTCTACCCGACTACCTTAAAGAAGCAGGCGTTATAGGTATTGAAGGGATTGATACCCGCGCTCTGACACGCCATCTCCGTATCAACGGAGCCATGCGCGGAATTATCTCAACCGAAGAAACCGATCCCGCCAAGCTTGTAGAAAAAGCTAAAAAAATTCCTACAATGGAAGGCCGTAATCTGGCAGATCAGGTAACTTCAACCTCCTGCTATGCCTGGAGAGAGAATAAGCCTGTTCCTGTTGATGTTACATCCGGATATAAGTGGAGCGGCAAGGGCCCTAAACTCGTACTTATTGATTATGGTGTTAAATGGAACATCCTGCGCCTTCTCGAAGATCAAGGTTTTGAAGTTCTTTCTGTTCCTTCAAGCTACAGCGAAAAACAAATTCGCGATCTTGGTCCCGATGCCATATTCCTTTCCAACGGCCCCGGTGATCCCGGAGTTCTGGACCACGCTATCAAAACAGTGCGCGCCCTTTGTCAGGACTTTCCGACTGCCGGTATCTGTCTAGGTCACCAGCTTCTCGGACTTGCACTAGGTGGAAAAACTTTTAAGTTAAAATTCGGACATCATGGCTGCAACCAGCCTGTACTGGACATGGAATCCCAGAAAATAGAGATTTCTTCACAGAATCACGGTTTTTGCGTTGACATTTCTGAGTGTTCAGACCTTATAATGACTCATAAAAATCTTAACGATGAAACATTGGAAGGATTTGCACATAAATCCAAACCGATAATTGCAATTCAGTTTCACCCGGAAGCAGCTCCCGGTCCACGCGACAGTGAGTATTTCTTCGCCAGATTCCGTAATCTGGTAAAAGAAGCTCTTGGTAAATAACTCTCTCCTAAAACATAACTTCGGAGAATAATATGTCCGGTGAACTTACCAATGCCAGAAAAAAACTGGCCGGAGTCTCAAGCCTTTTAAAACAACAAAAAGCTATGCCTGCGGTTCAGGCTGTATATGATGCCGTTGTTGCAATGCTTCGCGGCTCACTGATGAAATCTGAGAGAGAAGAATTTCAAGAACTGCTCGACAGCACTGTGCACATTCTAAATGGTGATAAAAAACTGCGCGAAGATTATCCGCTGATCATCAATTATACGCACGGTGAAGAAAAAGTCCTGATGGAAGTTTTGCGAGAGCTCTTAAAAGAGTTGCAGGAAAAAGTCAGCGCCAATGCTCAGGATCTTCTGAAAGCAATGGAAAAAAGAAAGAGAGATATTCTTGAACAGGGGCAAGCCCAAATAGAAAAAGGTGATGTTCCCGAAGCTCATATTACCTTCAACCAGTTAATCCGTGAATTTAAAGATGATACGGAACTCCGTGCAGAAATCGCTGATAAATTCATAAAAGCCGGCCTTTACTCAGAAGCACTCAGCTATCTTGAAGATGCTCTGGCACATGATCCTAATGCGATATTTCTTTACAACCGTATCGGAATAGTTCTTCGCAAAATGCAGGATTTTGCTACAGCAGAAAAGTACTACATCAAGGCCTTGCAATTAAACGACAAGGATGAATATCTCTACTTTAACTGTGGTCGCCTTTATTATGACTGGAAAAAATGGGATAAGATGGCCGAGGCCGCAAAAAAGGCAATCAAAATCAATCCCAGTTTCGCTGAAGCTGAAAAAATGTTGAAATTTGCCAACAAAAAAATCGGCTAAAATCTGCAAGCAGCAACTAAGCCGCCCGGGCTTTTAAAAAATGAAACAACAAAAGCTCAAATTTTCATACGTGAAGATTTGAGCTTTTCTCTTGGAAACATAATGAAAAAATATATACTTCTTGATCGGGACGGTACAATCATCGTCGACAAACATTATCTAAGTGATCCCGAAGGCGTTGAAATTCTGCCCAATGCCGAGGACGGACTGAAACTCATGCAGGATGCTGGATTCGGTCTGATAGTCGTCACCAACCAATCAGGAATAGGACGCGGATATTATTCAGAAGATGACATGAACGCGGTCAACAGCAGGATGGAAGAAATGCTATCCAAAAGCGGAATCAAATTTGATGCAATATATCACTGTCCGCACGCACCGGAACAAAATTGCAATTGCCGCAAACCTGCTCCGGGAATGTTCGACAACGCAATAAAAGAATTTAAAATGGTTCCTACAGATTGCTACGTAATAGGCGACAAGATATGTGACATAGAACTCGGGTTAGCCAGAGGAGCCAGTACAATCCTTGTCCGAACAGGCAAAGGGATGAAAGAAGAGCCTCAGTGCGAAGGCAAAGCCACATACATAGCAGATGATTTACTTCGTGCGGCTGAATTTATTATAAATAGGTAAATTGTGTTTGTTAGGCCTGCGGCGCTGAAAACAAAGATTTTGCCTCCGGCGGGCAAAGGGCCCGCGGCCCTCTGCACACCCTATTTGGGGGAGATATTTTAAATAGGAAATTATTCGTTAAGTATCTTTTAGTAGAACATTTAAAAAAACGAATTCTAACGATTATGCGTCCACCATTTTTTCGGCAGTTTCTAGAGCTGCTTTAAAGCTGTCTAATGAGGCTTTTCCGGTTCCGGTTATGTCATAACCTGTTCCGTGGTCGGGGGAAGTTCTCGGGTAAGGCAGTCCCAGCGTAATATTTACTGCTTCACTGAAATGCAGAAGTTTGAGCGGTGCCAACCCCTGATCGTGATACATGGCAAGGACTGCGCTATACGCACCCTGCGCCGCAAAATAAAAGACAGTATCACCGGGAAAAGGCCCTTCGACATTTAACCCTTTCGCATTCGCTTCCTTAATCGCGGGTTCGATAATATCAATTTCTTCGCGACCGATTCGACCTGATTCTCCGGCATGAGGATTGAGACCACACACTGCAATAGGCTTTTCAAGGCCGAGTGATTTCACGAGTTGATCTGTCAAATCAAGACAGCGCAAAATTCTTTCTTTGGTAATCAAAGCAGGAATATCCACAAACTTTGGATGAGTAGTAACAAGACTTACTTTAAGCTTCGGTCCGCCAAGGTGCATACATACATTCTCACGCCCTGCTCCGGACCTTTCCGCCAAAAATTCAGTGTGTCCCGGAAAATCAAATCCGGCTAACTGTAACATAGCTTTATTTAACGGACAGGTAACGAGTCCATAAACAACTTTATCCTCAAGCAGTTGAACTGCGGTCTCCAAAGCTTCACCGGCACCACGCCCTCCCTCAGGGTCCGCGACGCCGACATTCAACTTAAAATCTTTTAATTTCTCAGGACAATAAAGATAATACCCAGCCTTTGCCCCAACAATCTGTGCGGGATCATCAATTTTTTCATAAAAAGGATCAAGTCCAAGCTGTTCCAAATGGTATTCCAAACTGTTCGCAGGACCAACCATCAAAAAAACACGCTCCGGTTCACGTCCAGAAAAAGACCTGCAAACAAGCTCAGGGCCCAACCCGTTAGGATCACCAAGGGTTATACATATATTTTTTTTCATATTATCACCTGAAATTTTATTTAAATACTTTTAAAAAGGTTACTCAACACCCGTTTATCCAATACTATTTCAAAACAGTTAGCAAGAGCACAAAAAGAGGGAGAAACTTTCCTAAAGAAAGCCTCCCCCGTAAATACTATTAATCTACTAATTTTTTAAAAAAACTAAACTTACCCCCCCTAAAAGGGAGTCCAGAGGGCCGCGGGCCCTTTGGTCCAGCCGAAGGCGAAATCCTCTAATCAAAAGGCCAAAGGGCAATCAAGCCTTCAAGCGCCGCAGGCCTACTAATGCAACATTCAACGAACTTGCAACCTTACTCAGGCCGTAAAGCAATAGCACCGAGCGGAGGCAAGGTCAGTTCCAAGTAATATGGAAAAGATCCGATATCTCCGGCCTTCTTGGCTACGACTTCGCCGACATTACCGACATTGGACCCACCGTATATCTCTGCATCGGAATTAAATATTTCTTTCCACCTTCCACCCTGTGGACATCCGAGACAATAACCGGACCGTACCACCGGAGTGAAGTTAAAAATCCAGAGAATAGGCTTGTCGCCATCAGTCTTACGTAAAAAACTGATGGTAGAGGATTTGAAATCGCTGAAATCTACCCATTCAAACCCTGACCAGTCATTATCCTGCTTATACATGGCGGGATTTTCACGCATTGTCCGGTTCAAATCAGTAACGGTATTGCGCAATCCTTGATGTGCAGGAAAACCCAGTAACAACCAGTCCAATTCTTTGCGGCAATCCCATTCATTCCACTGCCCGAACTCACAACCCATAAATAATAATTTTTTACCGGGATGCGCCCACTGATAACTGAAAAGCAGACGCAGATTAGCCATCTGCTGCCAAGTGTCACCGGGCATTTTGGACAAAAGAGCACCTTTGCCATGCACAACTTCATCATGTGAAAGCGGCAAAACAAAGTTCTCACTGAAGGCATAAATCATAGAAAAAGTTAAACTGTTGTGATGATACGCACGATGAATAGGACTTTTGCTCACATAGTCCAGCGTGTCATTCATCCACCCCATATTCCACTTGAAAGTAAATCCAAGACCACCGGTATAAACAGGCCTTGAAACTCCGGGCCATGATGTTGATTCTTCAGCAATCATCATTGCGCCGGGAAATTGGTCATGAACAACAGTATTGAGCTGCTTAAATAACTGGATAGCTTCAATATTCTCGTTACCGCCATGCTCATTTGCCACCCATTCTCCATCTTTTCTAGAATAATCTAGATATAACATGGAAGCCACAGCATCGATACGAAGCCCGTCAATATGAAACTCTTTGAGCCAGTAGAGCGCGTTGGTCAGTAGGAAGTTGCAGACTTCATGACGACCGAAATTAAAAATATATGTACCCCAATCAGGATGCTCACCTTTACGAGGATCAGCATGCTCATAAAGGGCTGTACCGTCAAAACGCCCAAGCCCCCATTCATCTTTTGGAAAATGTCCGGGAACCCAGTCCAGAATGACTCCGATTCCTTCCTGATGACATTTATCAATAAAGTATCTGAGATCATCAGGCGTTCCATGCCGTGAAGTAGGAGAAAAATAATGGCTGGTCTGATATCCCCACGATTCATCAAGAGGATGTTCGGCTATAGGCATCAGCTCAATATGAGTAAATCCCATATCTTTTACATAAGGAATAAGCTCTTCCGTCAACTGGCGATAAGTACGGTAATCCCAGTTTTCCCTGCGCCATGAACCGAGGTGAACTTCATAGCAGGACATGGGTTTATTAAGAGGCAGTCCGTCATTGCGACGCTTTGTCATCCATGAATCATCAGCCCACTCATGATTTTCGAGACCCCATGTAACCGCGGCATGCCCGGGGCGCATCTCTGAACGAAACGCAAAAGGATCTGTCTTAGTTACTTCTCGCCCGTCACTTTGAACTACCTGATATTTATACATCTGACCGGGAACAACATCCGGCACAAATCCCGCCCAGATGCCGGACACGCCGACAGGATATAACTGATTCGCCCGGCTATCCCAGTTGTTGAAATCTCCGGCAACATAAATATTGCGGGCATTCGGTGCCCACACGGCAAAACGATATCCTTCCTGTTTATCCTGCACATCAAAATGTGCTCCGAGAATACGGTAAAGATCCCAATGTTCACCTTTCCCGAACAGGAACAAATCAAAAGGAGCTATATAGACAGGTAAAGTTTCAGGCATACAGCATCAGTCCTTTGATTTTCGGGAATTCTGGAGGCATTCAATATAAAATAAACAATCCTTCTGATCGCAAAAACCGCTTGCCGCCCTTGCGAAACAATCAAAATTGCCTTCAACTCTTTGAAGCATTCTGACAGATTCAATAAGACTTAAACCTTCAACGTTTACGCTAAGCCTTTCAGCCAAATCCGCTATCAATTCTTGTGACATAATATTTCCTAAATTCTCGCGCCGAGTTTGCGATACAATTTAATATACTCATCAGCCGAACGATCCCATGTGAACTCTTTACGCATAGCCCGTTTGACCATTTTTTCCCACTCATCTCTGTCATGCCAGACAGCGATAGCCTGTTCAATCGCTTCAAAAAATAAATCCGCATCCGACTCCGCAAAGGTAAATCCCGTAGCTTCTTCGTCCGGATAGGGAGTAATGGTATCACACAACCCGCCCACAGCTGTGGCAACAGGAGGCGTTCCAAATCGTAAAGCATAAATCTGCGTCAAACCGCATGGTTCATATCGTGAAGGCATCAGAAAAATATCCGATCCGGCCTGAATCGCATGAGCCAGATTTTCGGTATATCCAACTTGAACACATAATTTACCAGAATATTCTTCCATAAGATCAAGAAGCTGTGCTTCGTAAGCAAGATTGCCTTCACCGAGCACAATAAGACCTACATCTTTTTCCATCAGCTTCGGAATGATGTCAATGAGCAGGTCAACGCCCTTCTGATCTCTCAAACGTCCTATGAATCCGAAGACGGGTTTGTCTTCAAGTTGATCAGACATATAAAATTCACGCAGCATGCTCTGCTTGCATTGCTGTTTACCGCGAATATCCTCAGCACTGTAACAGCATGGCAAAAACTTATCTTCGCAAGGGTCCCAAACATTATAGTCAGCCCCGTTCAGAATTCCTTCGATTTTACCACTATTACTTCTTAAAAAACCTTCGAGTCCACAACCGAATTCAGGGCCCAAAATTTCTGCCGCATAAGTAGGGCTGACGGCAGTAACTGCGTCACTGTAGGCAATGCTGGCTTTGAGCATATTAAAATCGCCATAAAATTCTGCTCCGTGCATGGACCATGCTTCAGCCGGAAGCCCTGATTCGTGAAAAAGCCTTTCGGAAAAACGACCCTGAAAAGCAAGATTATGAATAGTTGAGACCGACTTAGTATTTTTCCAGAAAGAATCACGGGCGCGTTCGAAGTGTAAATAAGGAGGAACTAGTGCTGACTGCCAGTCATGTGAATGGATTACTGCCGGAGGACTGGGTAGAAGTCTTGCCCATTTCAAAACGGTTTTGCAAAAGAAAATAAATCGTTCGCAATTATCAAAATAGTCACCATTGTGAGTATTATAGTAATAGCGACGATCGAAATATTCACCTCTGGCAACAAAATAGACAGGCATTCCATCGTAATCTGTCTGGTATATTTCAGCAGTGGTTGACGGCCAAGGATACCCTACATGCAGATCCGAATAAACAAGTCTGAGTTTCCGCCCGTCCAGATTCATCCGTCCATAAAAAGGGGTAATAACCGCGGCATTAACACCTTTTTCGTGAACACAGGGAGGCAAGGCTCCCATAACGTCACCAAGTCCGCCTGTTTTAGAAAAAGGATACATTTCCGAAGTTACGTACAAAACGTCGTGCACGGGCCAAACTCCCTATGATTTTATACCTGCTCAGTAGAACTTCCAATCGAAGCCGAAGCTTGCAACGAAAGTACTTTAACCGAAAATTCATTCAAAATGTCGCTATGATCAAAAACTAATTCAGGAAGATCGTCCAACTGAAAGAAACGGGCACCTCCCGCATCATCTCCAGCTTTAAGCCCCTGCGGATTACGCGCAATCGCGCTGTATGTAATGCTTATTGTATGCTGTCTGTCATCGCGACAAGGCATGGAAAAGACTCCGACCAGTCCAGTAAGTACAACGTCAAGACTGGTTTCTTCTTTCGCCTCGCGAACAGCAGCATGTTCAAGTGTTTCGCCATAGTCAACAAATCCACCGGGTAAAGCCCATCCCAGTGGCGGGTTGTTCCTCTCAATCAACACAACCCCCTTACAGGGATCATATATAACAATATCTACAGTAGGGACCGGATTACGATAGAGAACAACATCATTACCGCAATGAGGACACGGTTTCGAACCAAGCATACACAACAACCTTAATTTTATGTCAACAAAAACAGGAATTCTTACATTTGGTAATTCCTTATAATTATTAACGCATATGTTTTTTCATGACAAGAGAATACGGTTTATTTCTAAGAAAGAAAACAAGACAAGTGACTTAAACGAAAAAGGCCCCGTCGGTGGTATCCGACGGGGCCTGTTTTCGATATTAATCTCAGCAAAAGAATGAAGGTGATTTAAATATAGCAACTCGCGTGCCAAAACACAAAAGACTTCAAACAAAACAATAAACACCTATAATAATTGCTATTTTATAAACAATTAACACACTGGTCAAACAGGGAAAAAGTTAAAATTTTTATACTCAGTTTAGCAAAACACTGCTTTCAAAGGATTCTTGGTTTAATTTTTTGAACTACCAAAAACGATATATAACAATCGGCCAGATCTGATCAATTTATTCAAAAGTTTTCAATCTTCAATTCTTACTTTGCTACAAAATCGAAAAGGCCTCGCCGGTGGTATCCGGCGAGGCCTGTTTTCGATATTAATCTCAGCAAAAGAATGAAGGTGATTTAAATATAGCAATACGCATGCCAAAGTTTTAAACTACAAATAAAAACTATTAACACACTGTAATTATGCACTTTTATATACAAAACATCTCTTTTTAAAATTACACATAAAGTACAACAATTTATACCGGAATACTGAACATCGGCTATTCATCACGATTACAGTTTAATTTTTTTTACTAAAAAAAAGACCTGCTCTCACATATAAAGAACAGGTCAATAAAATTAACATCATATATCAAAAACTAATCTACAACTATGAATCCGGCCTGCATTAAAGTTGCTCTGGAAATGACTCCGTCCCTGAGAACTCTTACTTTACCATTGCTAAGCGGTTCAACCACGGTTGAAGGACTTCCTCCGCGAGGAGCCGGCTTACCGTTGAAAACACCTTCAACAGAATTTATCAATTCTTCATCAATATCTTCAAATTTCTCCGCAGCTTTTTTACCGCTAAGATTCGCACTTGTTGCAATAAGCGGAGTACTAGACTCAAGACAAATTTTTGCCGCAACAGGATGATCGGTCCATCTTACAGAAGTATATCCCCGTGAATCTTTCACAGCATACGACAACTCCTCACGAGCTTTAACCAGAATGGAAAGAGGCCCGGGCCAGAAAGACTTAGCAAGCTTAAGCACTTCAGGAGATGCGTATTTGGTAACGAGATCGAGTTGATCCATACTACCTATAACAAGAGGTAGCGGTTTAGAAACAGGACGCCCTTTCACAAGGGCAACGCGGTTTGCAGCCCCTTCGTCACTGGCATCTGCCCCGAGGGCAAACAAAGTTTCAGTAGGATAAATAAGTACCCCGCCGGATCTTATTATTTTTACGGCATCAACATCAGTCATCCCAAATCTCCGATCTTTTTATAGTGCATACGAAGCAAACATTTATACCAACTTTAAAACTTATGTCCAACATCTTTTACTATGTGCGGAAATAAAGTATCAAGCGATCATACTGAGAACAAGAAACGGCCCTACGGAGAAGTTGATGTCCACCAGAAATACGAATTTGATAAGTTCAGATATTGAAAAATTCCTATTGGAAATAAAAAACAATGTTCCTTTGTGGGCTCTAGGCACAGAGGAAATATCGCATCAAAGCGGCCTTATCAATACATTCCAAAGACTTTCAGCAAGTAACCCCTCTTTCGCAATACCATGCCGGGGAATTTCATTATGGATGTGGATGCAGAATCCACTGGACACCTTTGCAGCCCGTAAATTTTCAGAAATCAATGACATTCACGTTCCTGAGCCACTTAAAAATATTATAAATTTCATCTCAAATAGCCCTACAGGGAACATCCCGCTCGATGATCTGGACAATCTGCTTCAGACAAACGACCAGACTCTTGTAATCAAGCACCTTTTCCCGCTGCTACGCGGCCCCGACGGAATAACGTGGCTAAACCATTCGTGGGATACGTTGCTACGGCTCGGCAGCCCTGAGCTACCGAAAACAGCTCTCGATCTGGTAAAATGGAATGATGAGTTAAAGCCTGTAAAACAACGGTTATATGCTCAGTACAGTTTTTTATACTTGGAACCTCAAGAAGCTTTAGACGCTGTAAATAAACTGGATGGAGACATCTGGGGTCTTTGGAAAGAATCCATAAAGTGCGAACTATTCTTAAAACTCGACGATAAAGATCAAGCTGTTGAAACCCTGTCAGCTCTCTGGAAAGAAAATATCTGGAACGTAAACTGGGGACAAAAATTACACGGGCTTTTAAATCCTGCCCCGACAGCAAATATTCTGGACTCATCAGATGAAGTTTCCATCCTGCTATACTCATGGAACAACGCTAAGCTGATTGAAAATACTCTTAAGAATGTAGCGGATTCAAACATCGGCAGAGCAAAAATATTTGCGCTGAATAACGGTTCCAGCGACAACACAGGCGAAGTCGTTAAAAATGCTGAAAATCTTTTTGCAAAAGGGCAATACCAGTCCATCCAGCTACCTGTTAACGTGGGAGCACCTGCCGCCCGCAACTGGCTGCTTGCAGAACCGGAGGCCCGCAAAGGAAAATGGGCCGTGTTTTTAGATGATGATGTGGAACTTCCTGAAAACTGGCTTGAAGAACTGCTTGCCACCGCAAAGCAATATAAAAATCCCGGAGCAGTGGGATGCAGAATTACATCCACCACCAATCCAACGACTTTGCAATCAGCGGACTATCATATTTTCCCGCCCGGAGCCGGAACTTCGCAGATAGAAGGGTTAACAGAAAGGATTATGGTTTTCGACAACTGCCGCTCGGCCTTGGATTACGGACAATTTTCATACACCCGTCCGGCAGTGCATGTTTCCGGCTGTTGCCACATGCTCAACCTTGAAGCCATAAACAACAGCGGCCCGTTTGATGTCCGCTTCAACCCCACTCAATTCGATGACCTTGAGCGGGATTTAAGAGCATACCTTGCCGGATACAATCATGTATACGCAGGCCAGCTTCGCATCGGACATATTCAGCATTCAAGCCTTGCAAAAGCCAGCAATATCAAAGGAATGGCACAGGTATTCGGCAACAAGATCAAGCTCGAAAGCAAATTCTCCGAGCCGGATATAAACAGTATCTTTTCAAGAGACCTGATCTCACTTTGGTCAGACACGGAAAACAAATGGAGAGAGTTAGCCGCGATGCTTTAACGGGTAAGCCAGTCCTGTACAATCACATCCATCTCTTCCTGTGAAAAAGACGGTTTGTCATACATGCCTTTAGCATAACGCTGTGTGAATCCATGATAAAGAATAAGTCCAGCTGCAACCGACACATTAAAGCTCTGTATCATCCCTTGCATAGGAATATAAACTTCATCGGGAACAAGTGCGGCCAATTCAGGAGCCGTCCCGCTATGCTCATTACTTAAAATAACTGCCGAAGGCTTGCTGAGATCGAAATCCATCAACGGCCTTGAATTTTCTGAAAAACCGGTCCTGAGGACTTGATATCCCTGACCTCTAAGTGATCCTACCATCTCAGCCGCGTCAGTGTGCGGTGTGCGTTCCACCCACTTTTTACCGGACGCAGACGATTTATTGGCAAAATCCGGCCACTCGGCATCAGTATAATACAAGTGGATGCCATAAATACCGAAAGCATCACAACTACGCAAAATTGCTGAAACATTATGCGGATCCCATACATTATCAACAATAAGAGTAAGATCTTTCTGGCGTCTTTCCAACACTTCTCTGATTCTTTCTTCTCTTTGGGGGGTTCTCTTTTTTTCCATGGCGTTTTAGGTACTCAACCTTTCCAAAGTTTGCAAGGAAAGCCTGAAACAACTAGTAATACAATAATTGCTTAATATTAATTGGCATTATATTGATTTAAAAAACGTGATATGAGATTGTATATAGATATTTCACCAACGGAGGAATGGATGCGTGCTCTTGTAGCAGAAGATGAATTTGTAAGCAGAAAACTTATCTCCACTTTTCTGTCACCTCTTTTCGAAATAGATATCGCGGTGAACGGAAAAGAGGCCTTTGAAGCATATAAAATGGCCTTTGAAGAAGGGAAGCCGTACACATTGATTTGTATGGATATAATGATGCCGGAAATGGATGGCATAACAGCTCTTGAAGCCATACGAAATTTTGAAAAAGAAAATGGCACTCCGAATAAAATGAGCGTGAAAGTTTTTATGACGACAGCACTTAATGACCCTAAAACTGTTATCCGTTCCTTTCATGACGTTGAAGCTTCTGCATTTCTCGTAAAACCAGTGTCAAAAGAAAAACTTTATGAAGAACTTGAAAAACTTGGCGTGCTGCATAAATAAACCGGATTTTAACGGAGCTGGAAATGAGTGAAGACGAATCCTTAATTGAAGAATTCTTTTCTGAAGTTAATGATAAATATTACCCTCAGGTTCTTGAGGGAATAGACCTTCTTGATGAGCAGCAGATTGAAGAAGGTATAGAAATTCTTTCGCGCCCTCTTCACACAATTAAAGGTGTAACCGGCTTCATGTCCGGTTTTGAACCGGCTTCTGCATTTACTCATAAAGTGGAAAGCTTTCTGAAAAAAATGCAATCCGGAGAAGTAGGAAGAGCCTTGCCGCAGATAGCTCTTGCCATTGAATCTGTGAATTCAATATTTATTCTTATTGAACAACTTAGAAATACCGGAAGTTACGATACAGAATTTACATCCTCTATTGAACAAAGGCTTTTAGGAGAAAATGAAGTCGTTGCAGGACCAATCGACAACGGATTCAAGCCTATAGAAATTGAATCCATTGATAATTGCGAAATTATCGTGCTTTCCGTTAACAGACTATATCTTTCCGAACAGCGCGAAGCAGTTAAAAAGGTTTTGCAGGATATTACAAACCAGAACAGAGTGCTGTTTGATTTCAGCAACACTTTATCCGTAGGTTCATCACTTTTTGAGCTTATTGCGTCCTTTTCAGACAACCTTGAAATAGGTATTACCGGCATGAACGGTTTCTGCTCATCTACCTTTCATTCTTGGGGATTTTCCAGATATATTGCTGAATACGACAGCCGTGAAACATTCCTTTCGAACAATAATTCCGGAGCAAACGGATAATGAAAGACAGTATTGCAAACTGTATTGAAGACATACAGAAGACAATCATAAACTTAGAACAAGGTTCAGGTGACATAAACAATGTCATGAAAACCCTTGGTCTTGAACATGTGAAAATTCCTTCTGCGCAGATTATCGCGCTGTTGGATATGCTTTCAGACGGGATTACGCCTGTAACTTCTGACTTAATTACCTCCCTGCTTGAAATTACAGAAGCTCAGAAAAAATTCTTTTACTGCATTGCCGGACTACTAGATAAAGGTGCCGCTCCGGTCGACTGCACAAAAGAGGAACCTGTAAATAAACCTCCGGAAATAACCGAAGAGAAAGCTGAAGAAGCCCCAGTTGCAGACAAAACTGATAATGAACCTAAAACTGAAACAGCTGTAGCTGCTTCGTCCATTAAGACTAAAGAAGTATCGGAAAAAACTTCCTCGTCTACACCGGCTAAAAAAGATAAATCACAGGCAATTTCCTCAATTCGAGTTTCCACGCAACAGCTTGATTCTATAATAGAACTTGTCGGAAAACTCATGGTCACGCACGCAGTTATAGCGCAGACCGGAACCGACAATATCGCTAAAATTTCTGTCAGTCTGGGCGAGCTTGATAAAGTTATCCGCAACTTGCAATCTGAAGTTGATGAAATAAGACTTGTCCCGTTAAAACAAATTTTCATGCCCATGCACAGGCTGGTAAAAAGCACTTCTCAAAAGCTCAACAAACGGATCAAGTTCACGATTAAGGGAGAAGAACTCGCCCTTGACAAAACCATCGTCGAAAGCCTCAATGAGCCACTGGTTCACTTACTTCGAAATGCGCTTGATCACGGCATTGAGGACCCTGAAGACCGCGAAATGTGCGGTAAAGATAAAGACGGCTCAGTCATTCTGAGTGCAAGCAGAAAAGGCGAATTCGCATACATCGAAATAACTGACGACGGAAAAGGACTGGATGCAGATGTTCTGCTGGTAAAAGCTTTGGAACGCGGCCTTGCTGATCCCCAAAAAAATTACACGCAGGAAGAAATATATGAATTTATTCTGCAATCAGGATTTTCTACAGCCGAGGCTGTAACAGATATTTCAGGACGCGGAGTCGGAATGGATGCGGTTGTAAGTTCCATTCAGAATACTCTGGACGGTAAAATTTCAATCAAAAGTAAACTGGGATACGGCTCGACATTTACGATAGCCATACCGCTCAGTCGCTCAGTTAATGAGGGAATTGTCGATGCCCTTATCGCAACGGTCGGGCCTGAAACATTTATATTCCCCAGCCGTGAAGTTCTCGAAGTATATGAACCTGTCCTTAAAGAGTTCACAACACTGCCGGACGGACGCGAGACTGTATCTATCAGAGGCAAGATCCATCCATTGATCCGCATGCATACTGTTTTCGATTTTCCTCAGCCGCCTGAAGATCAGCTGTCAAAAGTAATTTTAGTAAAGATGGGACAAATCAGCGCTGCTATTCTGGTTGATGATGTTCTGCGTCAGCAAAAAGCCGTTGTCACCGGATTTACCTTACCGGTGAACAGTATTTACAATCTGCCCATTCTCGGCTTCGGCATGATGGGCGAAAATGATGCTTTGGTAGTAGACACAGAAGTTCTGCTCACAAAACAATTGGGGATTAATGACACGCAATAAGCCGTCCCCCCACCCTTGAAAAAACATCGAATACTGGCTTTTCAGGCGCATTCAAAAGGCTTTGCTACCTTTCTTTTGTCTGCTATACATCTTGGTCCACTCAAGACGCGATAAATACGGACAAAATTCCGCAGGGATATATTTGATGAAAAAAGCCATTCTTCTTGCCGCACACGGTTCAAACAACCGGGCCGCCAATTCCGCTCTCAACAATATACTTAAACTGGCAAAAGCAGAGTACCCGGACATCCCCATCAAAAGCGCTTTTACGTCCTACCATGTTCGCAAAATAATGCGCGAACAGGGACAGCCTATCCCATCGGTAGAAGAAATTCTTAAATCAATGCACGATGATGGAATAACCCACGTGGTAATTCAATCTCTTCACGTTATTCCGGGGATTGAATTTCATCACATTACGCGAATACTTAATAAAATCGCAAAAGGTGAAATTCACTTTGAAAAAGCAGTATTCGGACAGCCCTTACTCAGTGATGATCAGGCTGTAGACGAAGTCTCTGATTTGATTTTATCTCTTTTACCTGACCGCGATCCTGAAAAAGATGCTCTGATTCTGGTAGCTCACGGGTCCAGACATTCCGGTAATATTTTTTATCACAAATTCAAACTTGTACTTGAAGACAAAGACAAACACTCCTTTTTGGGGGCAGTAAGCTCACCGAATGACATTGTGGAAATAACTGAAAAAATAAAAAAAGCAGGCTTAAAGCGAGCTTTCCTTCTTCCTCTTCTATTCGGCGCAGGGAATCATGTCCAAAAAGATATGGCCGGAGAAGACGAAAATTCATGGAAAAATATAGTTGCCGCAGGTGGGATTGAACCTATTCCTGCAATTAAAGGTATCGGAGAATTCGGTATTTTTGCTGACCGCTGGATGGATAACCTGCGTGATGCCATCAAAAAACTGGACAATTAAACTACTGCCTACTCCCGCTCTTGCTAAACAGACGGACCGCATATAAGTTATCTTGGTAATGAAAAACAACCTTACTGTGAATGTTCACGACGGAAACGTCCTTGAACTCACGCCTTCGAGTGAGCTGAATCTGGCTCAACTTTTATTCCTGAATGGAGCTTTTAGCGGAGTTCCTCTCTGTTCGGGCATGGGAAGGTGCGCCCTTTGCAAAGTTAAGTTTGAAACATGCGCCCCCACTCCTCTCAAAGAAGAGCTTAAAAAATTTTCCACATCTGAAATAGAATCCGGCTGGAGATTGTCCTGCCTGCATAAAGCTGAGTCAGCAACCATCTATCTCCCGAAACCGGAACGGGTTGTCCCGAAAAAATCCGGTAATATTATTGGTAAATTTGCAAACAGCCTACCGGACAATCTTTCACTTGCCGTAGACCTCGGAACCACGGGAATGCAATGGGCCTTTACGGTGAACGGTGAAATAATAACAGAAGGACAGGAACTAAACCCGCAAATAGGACTGGGCAGTGAAGTTATGTCCCGTCTGGCTTTTGCAAGTAAACCGGAACAGTGTAAAATTCTTTCAAATTTGGTAACGACCAGACTGGCTTCCATTATTGAGCAGACTGGTCCGGTTAAAGAAATGGTCATCACCGGAAACCCGTCGATGATCTCGATCCTTGCTCAGGATAATGTTGAAGGCTTAAGCCGCGCACCCTACTCACTTCCGAACCGATGCGGCAAAGTTATCAATCTGGGCCAAAACCTTCCGCAAGCTTACGTCCCTGTTCACCTCGCTCCTTTTGTAGGGGCTGATATAACAGCAGGTATTGTTGCCCTTAATTTTTCAAACGTTATTCCCGAGCCTCCATATCTTTTTGCGGATCTCGGAACTAACGGCGAATTTGTCCTCTGCCTTTCACCCGATGAATATATTGTTTCATCGGTTCCGATGGGCCCCGCCCTTGAAGGCGTAGGACTAACCAACGGCAGAACTGCCGGCCCCGGTGCTATTTCATCTTTCACCCTCACTCCGGCCGGACTTTCTCCGTCATTTATAAGTGAACCAGACAAAACGGGCAGTCCCGGTATAACCGGAACGGGTTATCTGTCTCTCTGTTCTCTTTTACTAAAATCAGGAGTTCTTACTCGTGAAGGTCAATTCTCAAAGGGGAATACCCCTTTAGCCGCACGACTGGCTCGCAATATAACTCAGGCGCAAGGATCTCCGGCTCTCGATCTGGGCTTAAATTCGAAGCTTTTGCTTCCAGCTTCTGATATAGAAGAAATATTAAAAGTTAAAGCTGCTTTCAATCTGGCTATGACAGCCCTTTTAAACAGGGCCGGATTGTCACCCTCGTCATTGAACTCATTGATTCTTGGCGGGGCCATGGGACAGCATGTAAACATTAATGATCTTGTAACAACCGGATTTATCCCTGCAGAAACAGGTCCTATAACCCGCGCCGCAGGCAACACCTCCCTTGCCGGAGCTGTAATTCTCACAAATAACAAAAATGCTCGAGATTTTGCTTCATCTCTGCCCGCCCTGACTTCAGTACTGGAGTTAGCCGGAGGCCAAGATTTTGGACAAAAATTCCTCGAAAGGATGATATTTCAATATGTCTATTAGAGTCACATCACTTTTCCCGCTGCCACCCGAAAAAATCACCAGCACTTTGGAATACTATTCAAAAGTGCTGGATCAGGCTGTTCCTTTACGAGCTAGGCACAAAGAGGAAATTCACTACGCAATTCGTGACCTTTCAAAAATGCTGACCGGTGACCGCGCAAGTCTGCCCAAAGATTACATGGGTGATCCACGTACACTAAATGCGTACCTGCGCTTCTATCTGCCTTGGAACCTTTACAGACTAACCCGCCTATTTCAGGGCATGGATTTCAATCTCCCTGAAAATGGAGTCATCATAGACCTTGGCGCAGGACCACTGACTGTGGCGCAGGCTCTCTGGATTGCAAAACCGGAACTTCGCGATAAACGTTTGACTTTTATCAACGTTGACCGTTCACCAAAACCCATGCGCGAAGGACAAAAACTTTTTGAAGCTCTTGCCGGAAAAAGCCCATGGAAAATGGTTAACGTAAAAGGCGGCCCTTCATCTAAAATTCGCGAAAAGGCAGACCTGTTGATTACCGCTAATATGGTCAACGAAGCTTCATCAGGAATGCGCACCCCGCTTCAATTATGGGCTAATAAATTCTGTCAACAGATAAGCAGAATGCTCGCTCCTAAAGGGAAAATGCTTATCATCGAACCGGGCATCCGCCGTTCAGGACGCGTGCTTTCCATTATGCGTAATGAATTCATGGAACGAGGACTTTCAATCCTGGCTCCATGCCCACATCAAGAAGAATGTCCACTCAACGGTGAACAAGGTAAGTCATGGTGTCATTTCAATTTTGACTCCAACCATGCACCTGAATGGCTGCAAAAACTTTCCGCCAAATGCCGTATGGAAAAAGATAATGTCAGCATGAGTTTCTTATACGTGGCACAGTCTGACACACCACCTCCTGCCGCAGCGGAAGGCGAAATGCTAATCCGTACTATTTCAGAATCTTTCAGGATTGATGATGGCGGATTCGGTCAGTATGCCTGCGCCGCTCAGGGATTAATCCTGCTGCTCGCAAAAGGCGGAGCAAGATCAATTTTCCCTGGTGGACTTATCGGAATGCCCGAACCTGAAAAAATGGAAGAAGATCTTAAATCCGGCGCAAAGATTGTTGAACTGCCGACCCGCGCAATTCATAAATCTGCTGACGAAAAAGCTTCTGATTCAAAATCTGATCATGATTCAAAAAAAGATAATCGCTCGAAGTCAGCCCCGGATTCAAGAAAAAGTTCTTCTCCGAAAGGCAGATCAGATTCCAGATCAGATTCCAGACCGCATTCAAAAAAAGATTCTTACAAAAAAAATAAGCCTCCCCGTAAATAAGGGAGAAAGGATAAGTTCCGTTGGATTTTATTGATCTGGGGATTATTCCTCATGACGAAGCTGAAAAAATACAGCTCGAAAAACTTAATCAAGTTATGCAATCCATTGCGCCTGACACTCTCTACCTGCTGGAGCACCCGCCTGTGGTGACTCTGGGCAGGCAGGGGGGGCTGGACAATCTGCTGATAAGCGAAGAAGCTTTGCGGGGCATGGGAGCGCAACTAGTTCGCACAGCCAGAGGCGGCAATATCACCTGCCACTATCCCGGCCAGTTAGTTGTCTATCCTGTTGTACGCATTGAAAAAAGGCGCGGCGGCATTAAGAAGTTCTTTCATGACATGGAAGAAACTGCTATCCGTACTGCGGCCCGTTTTGATGTAATCGCGGCCCGAAGCGAAGGTCAGCCCGGAGTATGGGTCGGCGGAGGCAAACTCTGCTCTATCGGTATCGGGGTAAAAAAATGGATCACCTACCACGGACTTTCATTTAATATTTCACGCGACATGAAACTTTTCAACGCCATCACCCTTTGTGGATTGCATGGTGCTCACCCTACATCCCTTTCAGCAGAAGCCGGCAGGGAGATTGACATCGAGGATGTTAAAAATGTCTTCAAAGAAGAATTCAGAAGAATATTTACGGATTCCACCGTGGCTTAGAGTTAAGCTTCCCGCTGGCAAAACTTTCAATGATACAGCAAAATTGCTTGCGGATTTAAATCTGAACACAGTTTGTCAGACCGCGAAATGCCCCAACACATGGGACTGCTTTTCACGCAACGTCGCCACTTTTCTAATTATGGGATTCGTCTGCACCCGCAACTGCGCATTCTGCAATATCACTTCCGGCAAAATCGATCCGCTCGACAGCGACGAACCACGCCGCGTATCCGAAGCAGTCTCACGCCTGAAACTTAAATATACGGTCATAACCTCTGTCACCAGAGACGACCTGCCGGATGGCGGAGCCGCTCACTACGCGGAAACAATCACCCGCATCCGCACCGATCACCCGGAATGCGCTATCGAAGTTCTCATACCTGATTTTCAGGGAGACCTGCCCGCATTGAAAACGGTTCTTGAAGCAAAACCGAATGTACTCAATCACAATGTTGAAACTTCACCGGACCTCTATTCCGAAATCAGGCCGGAAGCTGACTATAAACAAAGTATTGAACTGCTTGAAAGAGTAAAAAAATACGGCAACGGAATTCCCGCAAAATCTGGCTTAATGGTAGGATTGGGCGAAACGGACGAACAGGTCTATAGAGTCATTGATGATTTGGCGGCAATAAACTGCGACATCGTCACAATCGGACAATACATGCGCCCGTCAAAAGAACATCCGACAGTAAAAAGATACGTTGAACCGCACGTTTTCGACGAATACGCCGAGTACGGAAAATCACTGGGCATAAAACATATGTTCTGTGCGCCATTAGTTCGCAGCAGTTTCCATGCGGCTGAATCGTTTGGGGAACTTTAAAAGATAAACTCTACTTAAGCTTCCGCGTAAAATCCCGAATTGTAAGCTCAATTGTAGGAATGCCGTTAAATTTGTCTATTTTGGGGGAAAATGCGAAACGCATTTTTTTACCGATAAGTTCGGAACCCAGTTTTTCGGCCATGCGCCATGCTTTCGCAGGCATTCTGCGGGTTTTCTCGATGTCGGAAATAGTAAGCTTTACGTGTTCTTTACCCATAGGTCTGCGTTCTAAAATTTCGACAGGCGGCGTTGTGAAAACAGGTTCAGGATTACCCATACCGAAAGGCTGCATCAGCTCAAGCTCTTTGAGCAGGACATAATCGATATTTTCCAGCGGTAATTCTTTATCTACTTTCAGAGTAGGCTTAAGCGGTTCAGTACCCACAACTTTTATTACGGCTGTATCAAATCTTTCTCTAAGTTCTTTAAAATTAGCAGAAGGGAAAGACATACCTGCGGCAAGTTTATGACCGCCGAAATTTGTAAAAAGTTCCGACATTCCAGTCAGCGCTTCGTGGATATGAAATTCGCGGATGGAACGAGCGGACCCTTTGATAACGCCTTCATCTTCACAAAGCATGATGGTCGGGCGATAATATTTTTCTACAACGCGTGACGCAACAATCCCGATAATACCCGGATGCCAGTCCGGCGAAAACAATACCAATCCAGCCCTGTTATGCGGCGGCCTTGATTGCTCTTCGGCCTGTGCCAGAGCTTCTTTAAGGATGCGGTCCTCTTCTGCGCGACGCTCAGAATTAAGCGTATCCAATTCCTTCGCAATGGGACGTGCTGTTTCCATATCTGCGGCAAGCAGAAGATCAAGAGCCTTATCAGGATCCCCCATTCTACCGGAAGCATTTATCCGCGGAGCAAGTCCGAAACCAACCTGTCCGGCACCGATTGCGGCAAACATATCATAGCCGCTGACGACTTTAAGCGCAGCCAGACCGGGACGTTTAGCCTCTTTCAAAAGAAGCAATCCGTTCTTCACCAAAATACGATTATGTCCTTGCAATTCTACAACATCGGCAATGGTTCCGAGAGCAACAAAATCAAGATACTGCCTGAGATCAACAGGATCTCCGGGAAGAAGTCTGTTCATCTGCGCCATGAGCATAAAGGCCACGCCGACACCTGCCAAAGCATCGCAGGGGCAGTCATACGTTTTACCGTTCATAGACGTTATGCGCGGATTGCAGACAGCGGCGGCGGGAGGCAACTCGTCACTTGGTAAATGATGATCGGAAACAACTACAGTCATTCCCATTTCATTAGCCGCAGCGATCTCGGCATTATTTGTTATGCCGCAGTCGACAGTCAAAAGAAGATCTATACCTTCATCACTAAGCTTTTTAAGATGAGGAATATTAAGCCCGTACCCTTCCTCGATACGATTCGGCAGATGATGAGCGCATTCAAAACCGCGGGATTCAAGAAAAGATTTCACCAAAGCAGTGGAGGTTATGCCGTCAACATCATAATCACCCCATACAGCGAACTTTTTACCCTGTGTAAGTCCTTCAACCAGCACTTTCGCGGCTTCTTCAGCACCGGGAACTTCCGTAGGCTTACATAGATTTCTCAACCCGGGAGACAGAAAAAAATCCATCTCATTACGAGTCTTAAAACCTCTGTGCCATAAAATTTCAGCTAAAAGGTCAGTAATTCCCAACTCTGCCGCTAATACAGATAAAGACGAAGGTACTTCCTCTTCGCTTCTCAGCTTCCAAATGGATGGCAAATCTAACTCCGTTATGCTTTATGAAAAAGTCGTTCAGGTGCGGCTGTTTGTTGCGGCTAAATGTTAAAATTAAAATCCGGGGCTGGACTTTTTTTATTCTTTATCTTTTGAGGAGCAACACATTCAGAATCAGCAACCCTGTCACCCCCGTAACCAATTTCACGCATATACTCGAGAAAAAGTCCGGCCTCTTCGTGATCAGGATTAATATCAAGGCTTTTATTGACGTATTGCAAACAATCCTCAACCGCGCCGTTTTCGAAATATGCACGGGCTATATTAAGGTACAGATTTTCATCTCTTTTACAAATACTTTCAGCCTTGTGATAATATTCTAAAGCCTGATCAATCATGCAGTTTTTACGCAGACTGATACCAAATTCATTGAACAGATGCTTATGTCTAGGCTCAAAGATGGCTTCAAGTACAACCAGCCGCCTGAAAATATCATCAGCTCTACTGGTTTCACCGCGATCAAGATATGTCAGCCCCAGACCGAAATTTGCTCTGACATTATTTTCATCAACCGCAATCGCAGAATTAAATTCATACTCCGCGCTGTAGTTCTCTGAGCGATCGCGATGCTTTTCTCCACGCTTAATTGTGGCGTCAAGATTTCTAATCCGCGGGAGAACGACCTCAACGTAATATTCAGGTTCCGGCTCGAAATTATCAAGAAATTCTTCCTTGGCAACAGTATTCTTCGGCCCGGAAGGAACGTCATTACTATTTAACGGCTGAACCTCAACAATTTCATTTTTCAGTTCTTCTACAAACCAATAAGTTTTTTGAAGGGTCTGTTTGGCCGTGGCCCCTGCTCCGACTTTAGATTCTGTCAGAGTTGAAAAAACACCATGAAGCTTAGTCCGTTGTCCTGTAGACATTTTACCTTACGGCCTCCGGCTAAGAATTCATTTCAGCAATTATACTGCGAGCAGCTTCCGCCGGATCATCCGCGCCGGTGATGGGTCTTCCGACAACTAGAAAGTTTGAACCTCTGCTGACAGCCTGCGCCGGAGTAACAACTCTGCGCTGATCATCAGAAACTGATGCGGGTCTGATACCCGGAGTCAAACATAAGAAATCACTACCGCACTTTTCTTTAACTGATTCCACTTCAAGTCCGGAACAGACAACTCCGTCCAGTCCGGCCTGAGAAGAAGCAAGCGCCAGATCAAGCACCGCGTCGCCAAGCCCGTTGGGAACAGCAAAAGGGAGATCTTCTTCACTCATACTTGTGAGTACTGTAATAGCCATCAGTAAAGGCCCTTCGCCGCCAATCGCAGCTTCAGCTCTACCTTCACGGGCAGCAATAGCCATGCGCTCTCCGCCCATAGCATGCAGACTGAGCATATCAGCTCCCGCCAGCGTAGCGGAACGCACAGCACCTTTTACGGTATTGGGAATATCAAAAAATTTGAGATCGATAAAAACTTTAAATCCCATATCCTTAAACGTGGATATAATCTGAGGCCCTTCCGCACAAAAAAGTTCAAGACCGACTTTTACCCAGGGAGCAACTCCGCGGACTTTTTCGGCCATGGCAATGGCGGATTTCGCATCTTTAAAATCGAGGGCGACAACTAATTCAGACATACTACTCCCAAGTGCTTAATATACTTTCAAGAAGTCCCGGATTGGTACAGGGACGATTTTTCCCGGCAAGGTAAATTGATCTCAGTTCAGAATAAGCCTTGTCAAGATCATCATTGACGATCCAGTACTCAAACTGAGGGGCTGAGGCCATTTCACTCATTGCATTTCTTAATCTGCGTCCGATAACTTCAGCAGAATCTGTGTTCCGCCCTTCAAGACGGGCCTTCAATTCCGAATAGGACGGAGGCATCAAAAAGACAAATATTCCATCCGACATCGTTTCCATGAGCTGCATAGCTCCCTGAAAATCGATATCAAAAAGAATATCCATCCCTTTAAACAACATCTTTTCAACAGGCTTTTTCGGAGTTCCGTAGAAATTGCCGTGGACTTCGGCCCATTCAGCAAATTCACCGGCATCTCGTTTTGTCTTAAATTCTTCAACGGATAAGAAATAATACTCTCTGCCGTGCGCTTCCCCTTGTCTAGGTTCGCGAGTTGTACACGAAATAGAAAATCCCACTTCGGCGAATTCACCGCGAAGACTTTTTACAAGAGTACTCTTACCAGTGCCGGATGGCGCGCAAAGCACCAGAACTTGACCTTTTCGTGACGGAAACCGCGTATCAATCATTAGCAGCATCTCCAGAGGTATAACGATGTCCAATTGTTTCCGCCTGTATAGCTGACAGGATTACATGATTGGAATCCATAACTATAATGGACCTTGTTTTACGTCCCTGAGTTGCATCGACAAGGCGGCCTTCCTGCCTTGCATCTTCACGAAGTCTACGCATCGGAGAAGATGAAGGATTAACAATGGTAATTACGCGGCTGGAAACCACGTAATTACCAAAACCTATATTGAGTAATGTCTGCTTTTGCATTTAAAACCAAATTATTCGATGTTTTGAACCTGCTCACGGCATTTTTCAAGCTCAGCTTTGAATTCAACAACTACGCGGCTGACTTCAATATCCTGACATTTGTTACCGCAGGTATTAATTTCTCTGAATGTTTCCTGAAGAAGGAAGTCGAGCCTTTTACCAGCATCTTTATTACTATTCAGAACTTCAAAAATACGGTCGAGGTGAGCATCAAGACGTGTGGCTTCTTCTGAAACATCAAGCTTATCAGTAAGAATCGCTACTTCCTGAATCATTCTGTCTTCAGAATACTCAGCGCCAAGAGTTTCCATCATGTTAGTTACTCTTTCGATAAGAGCTACACGTCTCATTTCAAGAATTTCAGGAACTTTAGCTTTAACTGTTTCGCCGTATTCTTTGAGCAGAGTAAAACGCTCTTTAAGATCTACAACAAGGTCATCGCCTTCAGCCTGTCTGGACTCACGCCAGTTAGCAAGAGCACCTTCAAGCCCAGCGGTAATAGATGCTGCAAGTTTAGGATCAGGCTCGCTTGAAGCGTCTCTCCACAAGGAAGATAATCCGAAAAGTCTATTGTAATCTGGAGTAAAATCTACACCATCAGCAGTTGCCATGTCACGAACCTGAGTGATCATAGCTTCGGCCTGAAGTTTATTCAGACCAATTCCTAGAAGTTCTGCGCTGAAAACTTCAAGGTTCAAAGAAATATCAACTCTACCGCGAGATCCATATTTTCTGACCAGTTTTTCCCAACGGGATTCATATCCGCGAAGGAAACCGGGCAATCTCCATTTAAGATCAAGGTAACGTGAATTTACGCTGCGGATTTCCCAGCAATGGCTCCATTTATCTTCAGTACTCTCAAAACGTCCGAATCCAGTCATGCTAACAGGCATTGAGCCTCCTTTCTTTTAAAATATAATTTAAGCAGCATCTGCTTGCGCTGCTTATCAATTTTATACTGACAATTTTATAGTAACAAATTTACTCTAACATTCCGGCTCTAAAATACGAACCAGCAACTTATCTTTCAAAATCTTTACAGGAACCACTTTCACGAGTTCACGCGGTACGGCTCCTTCAAAACCATTTTCCAACACACATGTCGAATAAAACTCACAAATACCTTTATTTTTATCCTGAAAAAGTACTCTCAATGAATCCAACCCTAAAATTTTATTCAAAAATTCAGTTTTCTTTTCTTCAACAAGTCCACGAAGTTTTGCCCCGCGCTCTTTTTTTATAGGACCGGAAAGTTGTTCTTTCATTTTAGCAGCAACAGTTCCCGGCCTAATTGAATACGGAAAAACATGCGCATAAGACAAAGGAAGCTTTTGGCAGAATTCAAAAGTATTATTGAACTCTTCCTCTGTTTCTCCCGGAAAAGCGGTCAAAATATCAGCTCCAAGACCGAAAACAGGCCATATCTTGGTTAACTCTTCAACAAAAGTAAGAGCATCCTGCGGCTTATAATGCCCTCTGCCCATTCTTTTTAACACTGAATAGTCACCGCTCTGCAAAGATAAATGCAGTTGCGGGCATATTAATTTAGAAGAGGAAAAAACTTCAAGCGCACGATCTTTAAGCTGTCCCGGTTCAAGCGAACTGATACGCAGTCTTGCTCTGCCGCCCCACTCTGAACCGAATTCTTTTTCAATGCGCTCCATGAGATCCCAGAAATCAGGACGATCTTTAAATTCGCGGCCATAATGACTGAGATTAATACCGCTGATTACCATTTCTCTGAATCCGGCATCAAGCAGTCTTTGAATTTCGCTCAGAATATCTTCCATCTTCCTGCTGACACTCGGCCCGCGGGTGATAGGTACTATACAATATGTACAGCGATGCGAACACCCGTCCTGCACTTTGACTACAGCTCTTGCCCTTTGATAATCTTTAATTTCAAAAGGCTGAAAAATTGTCACGCCATCTGAATCTTCAACTTTATCTTCAGAGTCATGAAGTTTATCAAGCTTCAAAAGATCAGCCTTGTGATCTTGTGGAATAACTTCGCTGACACCGGGAAGCTCTGCTAATTCGCCGGCAAAAACCTGCGCGGCACATCCGGTGATAATAATATCAGCTTCGGGATTCCGGCGGTTGATGCTGCGAACGAGTTGCCGCAAATCGCGTAAAGCCGATGCGGTTACAGCGCACGAATTAATCACGACCTCATGAGCTTCCACGTCATTGGCAGCCTGTTCAAATCCCATCTGTTCCCAGCGCTGACGGATTGATTCGCTTTCATATTGGTTGATTTTACAACCGAGGGTGGTAATCCAAAATTTTTTCATATTTCTGTCCGATTCATATTGCTCATATATCATGGAGCTACAAGATATTAAACTCTTAACTTTTCGCTGTTAAACCGAACCCTTACCACTATGAATATGCCGTTTATTTCCTTTTTTAGCACGTCCGGGCTTGCTGCGTTCTTTTTTCTTCACAACCTCAGGTAAAACAGGTTCAGGTTTGGCCCCCTTGTAATCAAAATTGTCTAAATGATGTACCGAAAGGCGGCCCTCAACTAATTTCCCTATCTCCACAACCTGAGCGATGTCTTCATCAGCGGCAAAAAGAAATGCTACACCTTTTTTACCGTCAATCCCGGCCTTTTCCATACGATGTCTATATATTTCAAAGGTATCAGGCATATCATAATTAATAACATGAGTGATTGAAGAACACTCGAGACTGCTGGCCGCCAGATCAGTGGCGACCATAATATTAAATTCCCCGCTCTTAAATCCGTCTAAAACTATTTTCCGTTTACTTTGAGACAAATCACCATGAAGTGAAACGGCATTATACCCTGCTTTTACAAGTCTTGCAGCAAGTCGTTCTGCCCAGCGTCTGGTTCTGACAAAAACCAGAACACTTTCAAACTCTATATCTTCAAGCAAAGCTTTCAAAAATTCCTGCTTAAGATGAATCGGAACAGGGCAGCAGATATGCTTTACAGTTTCAACAGGTGCAGTGTTCGCGATTTGAAATATTTTAGGATCATGTAGAATCTCTGCAGAGAGAGTGCTCACGCTTGAAGGCAGAGTAGCGGAAAACATTAAATTCTGTCGTTTCAACGGTAGCTTAGCGAGAATAGACTTAATTTCAACTGAAAAATCCATCGCCAGTTGAGTGTCAGCTTCATCAACAACAAGAGTATCGACATGGGATAAATCAACTTCGGCGCGATTAATCAGCTCCAGAAGTCTGTCAGGAGTGGCGACAAGCACGGTCACGCGGGAAATTTCTTTCAGCTTAATCTGTATGCCGGATTCAGCATCACCATCGCCAAAAACAGCGCTGCAACGTATTCCTGTCTGTTTACCGAGCGAAATAAATTTTTCGTGAATTTTTAAAACTTGTTCGCGGGCAGGAGCCAGCACCAAAACACGTATAGGTCCACGAGTCGGGGCCTCAGCCGTTATTAAACGTTGAAGAATGGGCAACACAAAAGCAGAGGTTTTTCCGGTGCCTGACTGGGTTAACCCAAAGACATCGCAACCCTCCAAAACAGCGGGGATAGCCTTTACTTGAACAGACGTCGGAGCGCTGTAACCGGTCGCACGAATGCCGGAAGCTATGCGGGAGTCAAAGCAAAACGATTCGAAATTCAAGAAAATCTCCGTTGTCACATAAAATTACTGCTCGTTCTTCAATATATAAAACAGCTATACACCCTGTCACGCGAGCGCGCGGAATATCATATATTTATTACGCACTGTAAAGCTAAATGAACCGACAAACAAACATAAAAAATCTCCTCCCACATATCATAAAGTATGCTGGAGGAGATTCTAAAATTTCTTAAGAATTTGGAATTATTACCATCTACGGGAAAGACGCTCTCGAGCCCATTCAGACATATACGGCAGCAATTCATCTCCAAGCTGATGGAGCGGAACAATATTTCCTTCTATAATAATACCCTGCGGGAGAAGATGCATATCATGATATTCTTTCGGACCTAGAAAAGCTGTGTTTTTCGCAAGAAGTACAGAGACATTCATTTCCTTACAAAAGGCGATCAACCCTTCCGGGAAAAATCCTGCATCTTTAATGTTGTTGCCGACAGTCCTGAAAAGAGTGCGGCATATAGCTACAAAGTGATCACGACGAAGTGGCTGGTGCATGGCGGCAACTGTTTCATTTGAGACAAATGTGACCTGCTTATCCATTAACGGCTCATAATTACGGCTTTCTCTGGCATCGCCAAGAATAATTTCAGCAATTCCCAGTTCTTTGAAAATTTTATAGCTCTGCAACCCGACCATCTTATCATATTCTATTCCGTAAAGATGAATCTTTTCAAAACCCAGTCTTCGGGCATGGATATGCTGTGCAAGAAGCAAAATTCCAGTCCCGGTGCCGATATCGAGACCGACATATTCATCTGAATCCATAAGATTCGGAGAAATTTTCTGTGTGATAATGGAACGGATAATATGGCTAGTTTTAGGAATATCAGCGAGCATTCGGAGAGAAAATGACCACTGACGCAGGTAATTCATCAATTCAATATCATCATCAGGCTCGTTAAGACTGCGATGACGACTGAACATCTCACATAACTCACTGACTTTTTCCAGCGGAACAACTTCATCAAAACAGCCTTTATGGACATAGCAATAGAAAAATTTAAGAACCATTCCCATAATCATGGGATCTGTAATTACAACAGAGGGTTTACTCATCTCGTTAACATCTTTCAACAAGGAACTATCAGTATAAAAGGAAGGATTGATGACCATATCCTGTATGAATTTATGCGAATAACTTACTTTTTCAACGTCCACGGCGGTCTGTTCCTGCATCTCCATTCTCCCCTTACAATCATCAAAATGTTAATCAGACAGGCATCCTTTGCCTTGCCCACTCACATAATGCACAGATCGTACCCAATTATTTAAAGCTCCCCCTTCAAACTAGATTACACAACTTTTAATAAAGCATTTAAACATGTTAGGTGTAATAATATTTTTTAAAGCGCATAAAAAAAGCCGCTTTCAAAATTGAAAACGGCTTTAATAGGAAATAAATTCACACTGACAACAGGACTATTTTTCTTAGGAAAAATATGGACTGTTTTTATTTTAGAACTTCCGAAAAGCTCCTCCGGAAGGATATCTGCGTCTTATAGATTCCACTACATCAATATGTGCTTTGAAAGGATTGAGCGGCTCCGGAACTTTGGAAAGAGGTTCAAGATCATGCTGCGGAAATCTTTCTATATGAAGATTATAGCCGCGAATCATCAAGTTCTCAAGATTAACACTATCCAGGACATTATATGCCAGCAAAGTTTCAAGCGCTTTCTCGTTACCTGACATTTCGTATTCATTCCATAAAAGAACAGCAAAATAACCGTCCAGACCTTCTGCGTCACCGCGATCCATACCGAAATAATGTTCAATTCCTTTAAGTCCGCCGGTAATTCCGAGCGACCTGAAAACAAAACGTAAATCAATATGAGCGGCTTTGACCTTGATACCGAAATATTTCTCGATAAAAGGCACATCAAAACATTTACCGTTAAAACTTACTATCATCTGATACTTGGCTATTTCTTCTTCAAACTCATGAAGATTACGCCCCTGCACGTAAGTTTTAACCTCACGCCCATTCCAGAGAGCTATAGTCGTAATATCGCAGCAATGAGCATCCGTTCCGGTCGTTTCTATATCTATATAAGCTATGTTCTTGCGAAAATGAGGATAAAGACGCCATTGATCGGAGGCCGGAAGTCTATCCGCAAACCATATGGGATCATATTCTTTAAGTCTTTTCAGAGATTCACCGCACCCTATTTCCAGCTCATTCACCTTCGCAGGTGAAAACGGAATATCAGTTCCTTCCAGAATATCATTCCAGTGACTGACTCCGGATTCCCAGATTTTAGCCTCAGTGGTGTTTCCTATTCCCTTAAGATGACAAAAAGTCCTTTCAAGCATTTCACAAACCCTGCATTAAGCAATGTTTTCGCATGTATCAGATCGGGCAAAAATAATTTAGCGTTAATTTTAATATTACACCCGCATTAATAACCATTCGTTAAGGCGGTGAATAGCCGTAATAACCATGATAGTCCAGTAACAAACCAACATTGACAACTTGCACTCCCGCCACCTACATAAGTAAATGATGAGAATAAAATTTTTAGCAATATAATATTCACTACAGGATATTACCGATGGAAAAAATAAGCCTTCAATTCTTTTTAGATAAAATAGACTCAGCAATCGTTGTTCCGGCCATGAAAATCATTAAAGATCTGCCACCGGAATCTATGCCGATAATACTCACCGTGGCCGGAGCCATAGGTTTTCTAGCCGCACTGATTGCTTATCTTATGCTCCGCTCTTCGTCCCGGAAACGAGGCGGCGGATCAAATTACACAAAAAATCTGATATCAGATTTCAAAGATAACGGCATAATTATGGATATTGCTAATCCTGAATCACATGAAAATGTTCTCGCCCGCGCGGTAATTACGGACATAAAAGAAGACCGCATAAACCTCGAAATCGTTGACGAGATGGGATTATCGCAACAATCGGAGTTTGGACAAATATTAATGATGTTCCCGCCTGAAAAAACAGAAACAGGCTCAGTTAACAACTTCAAAACAACAATAATTTCTCTTGAATGTAAAAAGGAAGGATGCAGCAGATTAAGTGCAAGCATTCCGTACTCTTTTTCAAGCATCATACGCCGTCGCCATAAACGCAAACGAGTTATCGACCAGCAGTTCATACGGGTTAAAATCTGGCTCGGAAAACCTGATACAGATGACGCTTCTTTTGCCGATTCCATCCCCGACTTGGCGGTTAATTCATATGATCCAAGATCAGGCGGACATGAAGATAATGAAGTTATCAATATTTCAAACGGAGGCTTAGCAGTCAGCACTCCTCTTATTTTGAGCGAAAATAAATTTGATACAGAGACAGATGTGCTCATTAATATTTTTATGTTCAACTTCCGTCAAAAAATATTCAAACCTTACTGGTATGCCGGTAAAATCCGCACAGTTGAAAACATCGACAGAAAATCATGCAGACTCGGTGTAGGATTCACCATGAGCGGGAGCATTCGCGATGAAAATGAGCAATTTATTGATTGGACTGAAATTTGATTAAGTGAATTAAAGGATAAAACCCCGACCGGAATATAATTCCTGCCGGGGCTAATCATGTCGTACCGTCATTTAACGCAATAGGATAAGGCTGAAAACAGGTCTGCGAAATTACCCGACCTTATGAATATAACGGTTTTTCATAATGGGAGTACCTTTAGCAACACCAAGATACCCCTTAAACCGAACACTTTCCTTTTTGGCCTGCCCGAGATCCGCTTTAACCGAAGCGTGTAACTTCTTAGCTTCCGTTGTCAGCTGCCCCTGAAGAGATTTGAGCTTTTCAAGTTTACTCAAAATATCATCAAGGCTTACGCTTGCTTTAGTTTCAAGGGCCTGAGTGGTATATAATCCCCGTTGTTCCGCAGCCTGAAAAGCTTCTTCAACTTCTCCGGCAACCAGAAACTTAAGTTCCTTATGTCCAAGGTCTAAAGCCTGATCCAAAAGATTTAATGTGTCAGCCATGATATTTACCTCTTAGCTGCCTCTCTGATATCTTCACGAATTGCGGAAATAACATTCTTCCACTTTTCAACTGAAGGCAGAAATTCATATTCAAGTAAATCTGCAAGTAAAATCCAGTCTTCATTTTCAAGCACTTCAGTCATTTCAGTGAAAAGACTGGAAAATTCTTCCAACACTACGCCGAAGCCGTTGCTGTCTTTGAGGGAAAATTGATCCCTAAGGCTGCCTAGCATGCCGAGGAAGTCTCTAGTTACATCAAGAAGATCCTGATATAGTTCAAGTGCTTCGGCATCATCTGCCTGTCTGAAAAGCTCTGCAACCTGCTTGCCGCCGCCTGCCATAATGTTAACAACTTTGTAAAGTTCAAGAGTAATGCTGCTTGCCATTTCAACGGTTGTAGCACTCTTGATTTCAAGACTTTCAATCTCGGAAGTTTCGATATCTTCAGACTGATTGGGATAAATTTCGCTGAAAGGTTCTTCATTGACTAAAACATCTGTTACGATGCGTCCGTCAAGAAATCCGTTTTCGAGTACGCTATCAAAAACCTGTTCCAGATTTTCAAAACTTCTAATGTCCATTTCCTTTTTGTGTCCATCGATGACGACCATGATTACTCTCCTTCTGAATTAGATACGTAAATTTTTCCGGTTGGTCCGGTACGCAGGAGAATATACAAGAGTTGTGCCAAGTTTATTCAAAAGAAATATGAAGAGCAGAAACAAGAGATCTGTAACGATTTAGAAGAAGCGAAAGTCCATCCATAGAATCATGCGCTCTGGACTCAAAATACCAAAGAGATGAGAGGACTGTAAGCTCGGGACTTGAGGACAAAATATCCTGTATTTTCTGAAAGTTAGCTAAGAATTTAACTTTCAGACTTTCCATAGGATTGCCTTGCAGTAATTCGGATTGTTTACCCAGCAGAAAAAGAAGATCGCGGGCTTCTGAAAGCGGCTTCATAAGTCTGAGACAGAATTCTCGCGAAGGAGGCGTACTATTCAGTGACAATGCAGAAAGATCTTCCTCGTCAAGAAAACGACGGTACAACTCTCTTTGCAAGATTATCCATTTGTGGCGGTCAGTTTCATCATGGCCTGAAAGCGACGACAGAGTCATAAAACCAAGCTCATCCCGTCCGGTCAGATATGAACGGGCGCCCTCCCCGGCTGATGACTCCCACACTCCATCAGTTATGAAGCGAGACACAGCATTAAAAACAACATCCGCGCCAACTTCATGACGACACATATTATCATTTGGACAAGCAACTCCAAACGGACAGGGGTGGCAGTCTGCATCAGGCTCCAGACATAGGGAATTAACTGCCGCCGGACCTGTATCCCATGGCTGGGCTGTTGCCAGAAAAATTGCCGCTACAGGAGTTCCTGCGCCGGCGGCAAGGTGCATTGTCCCGGTATCATTTGTAATGAGCACATCAAGCTTACCAAGCACGGCTGCAAGTTCGGGCAACCCAGTCTTCCCCATCAAATTAACTGCCGGAAAAGTGGCACCTTCAAGGATTCTGTCTCCGAGAGGCTGTTCCCCCTTGGTTCCTAAAAGGACAGGAACTTTTCGTAACTCCTTCCACAGCCTTTCTCCAAGCTCTCTGAAATATTTAACAGGCCAGCGCCTGCGTTCTTCGCTCGCACCGGGTTGAAATCCTACAAACCCCTCAGCGCCGGGTATCGGACCCGCAAGACATTTATCAGCCGCTGCCTTCATTTCCGAAGAAGGCTCAGCAAGCCTGAAAGGTACAGTATTACCAAGTCCGGCAACTCTGCTGAAAAGATCAACTACATTAAAAGGACTTGCTCCCCTGTTAGTCGAAGCAACTTGCAGAAATCCTGCCCACGGAGTGGTATCTGCATTAAACCCGAAGCTGTCCACGGCAAAGCCGCGCAATTCACGAACCTTACCTTCTGCCCTGCTCAACCGCATTGCCAGCAGACGGGCCGGAAGTGACGGAGTTAAATTCACGATCAAGTCAGGATTTATCTGTGTTTCAATTTCAGCACAAAAAGATTCGAAAATATTTAAAGATTCCCGCCAGTCACGATCAAGAGCGGCAAGAACAGAAGCTCCGGGCATGGCAAACGTCGAAGAAACATCTCTCATAAGTTCAGTTGTTCCTGAAAAATTATCAAGACACATGATACTGGTATCATATCCGCTCTGCACAAGGCCGGAAACCACGGGTTGAGTCTGGAGCAAATCACCGAAACGAGTAAGATTTATGACAAGCGCTTTCATTAAGTGGAACTTCCTTTTTTCATCTTTTGGAGTCAATCTAACCTGATAACACCAGTATACAGTCTCGGGCAAGAGCTGCAAACTACCGTTAACGGCACCTTTTTAAGATGAACGGGCAATTCATACCGCCAAACGGTGCTGCCTTCCGCCCACGTTTTTCTACTGCCGTTTATCGAAAAGGATGTGCATCAAAGTTGAAAACTGTATATAACCAAATCATCCGGTCAGAAAAACCATTTATACAGGTTACAAACCGGATAACCCTTTTCTGCATAAACAGGCACCTTTAAAAACTCTCAGGAGGTTCGCAACATGAACGAAGAGAACAAAATCGAAAGCCTTTCGACTGAAAACAGAATTTTCAATCCTCCTACCGATGTACCCACCGCGTGTGTAAAAAGTCTTGAGGAATACAAAGCCATATATGACCGCTCCATTAATGATATGGAAGGATTCTGGGCTGAACGCGCAGACGAACTCATCACATGGGATCGTAAATGGGACACTGTCCTCGAGTACGATTTCAACAAACCTGAAATTAAATGGTTTGAAGGCGGAAAACTGAACGCGTCTGCAAACTGCCTCGACCGCCATATTGAGAACGGACGCCGCAACAAAGCTGCTTTGATCTGGCAGGGCGAGCAGGACGATGAAGTTAAAGTCTACACATATGATATGCTTCATCGCGAAGTTTGCCGCTTTGCGAACGTACTTAAAAAACTCGGCGTTGAAAAAGGCGACCGCGTATCAATTTATCTGCCCATGATCCCGGAACTTGCGATTGCTATGCTCGCCTGTACCCGTATCGGAGCACCTCACACTATCATTTTTGCAGGATTCAGCTCTAACAGCCTGCGTGACCGCATCAACGACTGCGGCGTTAAAGTTCACATCACCGGTGACGGCGTACTTCGCGGCGGCAGAGTAATTCCTTTGAAACCGAACTCTGACGAAGCTCTTAAAGAATGTCCCACTGTTGAACAGTGTGTAGTTGTTCCAAGAGCCGGCAATGAAGTTGAAATGGTTGAAGGAAGGGACAGACTGTGGGGAGAACTCATGTCCGACCCGGATATCAGCAACGACTGCCCTTACGAACTCATGGATGCAGAAGATCCTCTCTTCATCCTCTACACTTCCGGCAGCACAGGAAAACCCAAAGGCGTTTTCCACACAACCGGTGGTTACATGACCTACGCAGCTCATACCTGCCAATGGGTTTTCGATCTCAAAGACAATGATGTTCACTGGTGTACAGCTGATATCGGCTGGGTAACAGGACATTCATATATTGTATACGGACCGCTCGCTCTCGGTGCTACCAGCGTCATGTTCGAGTCAGTTCCCACCTATCCAGATCCAGCAAGATTCTGGCAGATCTGCGAAAAGTTCAAAGTAAATGTATTCTACACAGCTCCCACCGCTATTCGCGCACTGATGCGTGAAGGTGACAAGTGGACTGAAAAATATGATCTCTCCAGCCTGCGCATTCTGGGAACAGTTGGTGAACCGATCAACCCCGAAGCATGGATGTGGTATCACAACAAGATCGGCGGAGCGAAACTTCCCATCGTGGACACATGGTGGCAGACTGAAACCGGCGGACATGTTCTTTCTCCGCTGCCTTACGCAACACCGCTCAAACCAGGCTCCGCAACATTGCCACTGCCGGGTATTGATGCAGCGATTGTTGACAGACAGGGTAATGAAGTCGGCCCCAATGAAGGTGGATTCCTCATTATCAGAAAACCTTGGCCCGGAATGCTCCGCGGAGTCTGGGGTAATCAGGAAAGATTCAAACAGCAGTACTTCGAAGGGTTCCCCGGTGTATACGAATCCGGTGACGGAGCACGCAGGGATGAAGATGGATACTTCTGGATTATGGGTCGCGTAGATGACGTTATAAACGTTTCCGGTCACAGACTCGGAACCGCTGAAATCGAATCAGCTCTGGTTTCACATCCATCAGTTTCTGAAGCTGCTGTTGTCGGCATGCCGCACCCAATTAAAGGACAATCAATTTACGCCTATGTAACACTCAAGGCTGAATTTGATGAAGGCGAAGATATCACCAAAGAACTGCGTCTGCATGTTCGCAAGGAAATCGGACCTCTGGCAACGCCTGAAGTGATTCAGTTCTCCCCATCTCTGCCTAAAACCAGAAGTGGAAAAATAATGCGCCGCATCCTTCGCAAGATTGTTGAAGGTGACACTGCAAACCTCGGCGATACTTCAACTCTCGCCGATCCATCAGTAGTTACTGCTCTTATCGAAGGTTACGACGAAATTATGAACCCATAACAAAAAATTAAAGATTCCGGATCAGGCCGGGAGTTCAGATGCTTTTGACTATTGGAAGGTGGCAACAAAAGCGTTCTGGACCCCGGCTTTCTTATGCCTAATGAAAAATCTTCACTTAAATTTTATATATTCTTACTTGCAAATCAGCTCCTAACTGCTACCATGTGAACATTGATATTTTTGCAAGTAAGGAGAGCGAAGTGAGACGTGAAATAAGTCAGATTTTTTACGGGGAACCAGTTACCGAAGGAGCCGGTGTAAAGCTTCATCGCGCTTTTGGATATTTCGAAGCATCCCTTTTTGACCCCTTCCTGATGCTGGACGACTTCCGTTCACATAACCCCGAAGATTACATCAAAGGTTTCACATGGCATCCTCACCGGGGTATCGAAACCATCACTTATATCCACAGCGGCGATGTTGAACATGACGACAGCCTCGGAAATAAAGGGATAATTTCATCCGGCAGCGTGCAGTGGATGACCGCCGGAAGCGGCATTGTTCATCAGGAAATGCCGAAGGGAGATAAAAACGGCTCAATGCTCGGATTTCAGCTGTGGGCAAACCTCCCCGCTTCCCATAAAATGATTGAGCCCTGTTATCGAGAAATTACTAAAACTGAAATTCCAGAAATTATACGCAAAAACGGAACCAAAATAAAAATTATTGCCGGTACGGTAAACGGAGTAAAAGGTCCGGCCCGCAACATTGCCATTGACCCTGAATATCTTGACTGCACCGTTCCCGCAGGACTTGAATTTGTACATCCTCTAAACAAAGAATACACCGCTTTCATTTATATAATAGAGGGACAAGGATCAGTGAATGGTTCCGTAGTGAAGAACCGAGCGCTTGTCTTGTTTGATAAAGGTGAAGAGCTTGCCGTAACTGCGGGTAAAAATGGTCTGCGATTTCTGCTTATTTCCGGCAAACCTTTAGATGAACCTATTTTCTGGCGTGGTCCTATCGTCATGAACTCCATGGAAGAATTGGAACAAGCATTCCAAGAGTATCAGGATGGAACATTTGTAAAGCACAGTTTATCAGGAGGACAGTCTAATGAATTTCAAGGATATTCTAATCAAAAGAAGAGCAATTAATTTTTTTGATCCTGACCGCGACGTAGAAGAGTCTCTTTTAAAAACGGTTATTGAAAATGCTGCCAACGCACCTTCAAGTTACAACCTCCAGCCATGGAAACTTATGGTGTTGCGGGATCATGGCAGAAAAACATCGCTTCAAGCCCTTGCCTTTAACCAGCCGAAAGTCACCGAAGCTCCGGTCATACTTATTGTTCTAGCTGACCGCGACGGATGGAAAGCAGGAAACAGCTCATTCGAGTCTGTTTTCAAAGACAATGTTGATTCAGGGAAAATGCAGCAGGAACATAAAGACAGTTTCTCAGGGACCACGCAAACCCTGTACGGACAAACCAGTGAATCTTCTCAAGCTTTTGCCAATAAAAATGCAGGATTATTCGCAATGTCGCTTATGTATTCAGCCACGGAGCAAGGACTTGAGACCCATCCTATGGATGGCTTCGATCATGACGGAGTGAAAAAAGAATTCAATATACCTGACAATTACTGGATTCCTATGCTCATTGCAGTCGGCTATTTAAAGCCGGGCGTTAAAGTTCATCCCAAAGCATGGCGACAATCTTACGAAGAAATGATCCTTAAATAAGGATATACGCTCCTGCCAACGGCTTTAATATCAAGATGGAAGGTATGCGGGATCAACCCCCTGCCGTTTCCCGAAACTTTCCGCCGTTCACCGAAAATGGGATGCACAGGTGTTTTATCTGTGCTTTAATCCATAAATAGAAAGACACTCACCGCAGAAAGTGAGTGCACACAGACAGACAGAAAAGGGTTCGACGACAACAGGAAATTTGAATCAGGAACAAGATACTGACCAAAGTATCTTCCGAAAATTCCAACACCGGGGGCAAAAGAAAATGGGTAAACAAAAAACAATGAACCGATGGTTTCCAGTTCTGGGGGCAATTCTTATCCAGCTTGCTCTCGGAGCAATCTATGCGTGGTCGGTATTCACACCATCACTTGTTGCGGCAGGTTGGACAAAAATTCAAACTCAGATTGTTTTTTCAGTCGGCCTTGTAACCTTTGCCCTTTCAATGGTCTGGGCCGGTAAAAAACTTGCCGTATGGGGGCCCAGAAAACTTGCAATGCTCAGCGGGATTGTACTCGGAGCAGGTTATGCCCTTGCAGGATTTTTCGGCGGAACTAACTTCACGGCTCTCTGTCTCTTTATCGGTGTTATCGGCGGAGCAGGAATCGGACTCGGCTATGTTGTTCCTATCGCAGTAGGCATGCGCTGGTTTCCTGATAAAAAAGGGTTCATCACAGGACTTGCTGTTGCAGGTTTCGGATTCGGCGCAATGGCATGGGTAAAACTTGCCGGAGCATGGGGATCCCTTATTGCCGACTTCGGACTTTCCACAACTTTTTCTATCTATGGATTAGTCTTTTTCGCAATGATCGCACTCGGTGGAACATGGATGGTTTTCCCTCCTGAAGGCTGGCTCCCTGAAGGATATAATCCCGAAGTGACGTCTTCCGGCAAAGCAGCTAAAAAAGAGGAAAATTTCTCGTTCTCCGAAATGCTCAAAACTCCTCAATTTTTACTCATTTTCATAACCTTTACCTTCAGTGCGGCAGCAGGACTCATGTCCATCGGACTTATGAAACTTTATCCTATGGAAGCTCTTCAGGCACAGGGACTTTCCGCCGCTGAATCAAGCGCTATAGCAGGAACAGCAATGGCCGTGTTCTTCAGCCTTTCCAACGGACTCGGAAGAATTGCATGGGGAACTGCAAGTGATAAACTCGGGCGTAAAATGTCCATACTTTTGATGACAGCGATTCAGGGACTCACCCTGTTAGCCTTCACCAGTATGGCCGGGCACGAATACCTGCTCTACCTCGGCGCGACCATTATCGGATTTAACTTCGGCGGAAACTTTGCCCTGTTCCCGACTATGACAGCTGACACTTTCGGTACCAAAAACGTAGGTCAGAACTATCCTTATATTTTCCTCGCCTACGGAGTCGGAGGAATGTTCGGCCCGATGCTCGGCGGAAAACTGGGAGATCTCGGAAACTTCCCGATGGCTTTCACAATCTGTGGAGTCTGCTGTCTCATCGGCGCTGTTGCAATCTCACTGGTAAAACAGCCACAAAAAAACTGTGAAATGACTGAACCGGAATTCGCTGATTAAAAACTAAAAAGAATGGTCTCACATTTCCCGAGAACCCTTCAGCGTAAAAAACAAATAAATCCTCCAGTTAATTTATGTAACTGGAGGATTTATTCATTAAAAAGCCGACAAATATCTTTATAAAGAGGACTCTCATTTTTTAACCAGCCTTAGCTTGACAGGTCTCTGCTCAGTCACTAATTCTTTCATGTTACAGCAATGCGCAATTTTAGAAACCGGAACAACCCTTTTTTTCCGGTCTTTTTTATAATGATAATTAATTCTAAGGAGAGTTTCTATGGCTTATAATGTAAAGCTTTTTAAAATGGTTAATGGCGATATGGTTATCGGAAAATGGGATGCTGAAAAAAATCTTATTACTGATCCTGCAGTTCTTCAGACTGTTCCTGCCGAACAGGGTGTGCAAATGATGATTCTGCCTTTCGGATATCCTTTTGATAATGAAATTGAAGGCGAAATCGACGGCAAGCACATTATGTATGAATACAAAAACTGCCCTGAAGATGTATCCACTAAATATCTTGAAGCTGCCAGCAAACTGACTCTTTCTTCAGGCGGCCTTGGTGGCAATTTAGGTGGTGGTATGAGAGGCGGCAACGTTTCCAATATTTCTGAACTTCTCAAGAAATAATTCAGACGGGGAGCTTTTTGTTAAGCTCCCCGCTTTAAACTTCCCGCGACATCTCTCCTGTGGTATATTTCCGGCTCTGTCTTTCACGCAATGTCGCGTATAAATCTTTTTTTTACAGGCAATACATTTGAAAAAGCTACTCCCCCTCCTGACACGGCCCACACGTTACCTCGGCTCTGAATGGGGCACCGTTCACAAAGACCCGGCTTCTGTTAAAGCTCATATAGCTCTCGGATTTCCAGATCTATACGAAATAGGGATGTCATATCTCGGACAGAAAATTCTTTATGAAATTGTGAACAAAAATCCCGATTTCTACGCTGAGCGTGCTTACGTGCCATGTGAAGAAACCGCCGGAATAATGCGTGAACACGGCGAATTGCTGTGTACCATGGAAAGCGACACTCCGCTCAAAGACATTGACGCGGTCGGGGTAAGCCTTACGCATGAGCTATGCTATACAAATGTACTTTATATGCTCGACCTTGCCGGAATTCCGCTTAAAACTGCGGATCGGGGTGAAGACTGCCCGCTTATTATTGCCGGTGGAGGTGCTTGTTTCAACGCCGAACCTATGGCGGATTTTCTCGACGTAATGATGCTCGGCGATGGCGAAGAATCAATCATACGAGTCCTTGAAACCATTGCCGATTGTAAAGAAAAAAATCTTTGCCGGGCTGACAAGCTGACAGCATTGTCTAAACTTCCGGGCATTTATATCCCATCCTTTTTTGACCCTGAAAATCCCGGTGATTTTTGTGTAGAAAAAGCTATTGTCGACGACCTTAACCCGATTGATTTCCCCAAAGATCAGGTCCTTCCATATGGTAACGTCATACACGACAGGCTGACTCTTGAAATTGCCAGAGGTTGCACCAGAGGTTGTCGATTCTGTCAGGCGGGTATTATTTACCGTCCGGTAAGAGAACGTACACCGGAAATTCTGAACAAGACATTGATGCAGGGGCTTGAGGAAACCGGTTACGAAGAAACTTCGTTACTATCGCTAAGCACCGGCGACTACTCCGCACTTGATGCTTTTTTTGCAAAAAGTTTCGACCACTGCGCTGCTGAACAAATTTCCATTTCACTGCCCTCTCTGCGTGTCGGCTCGCTTTCCGAACCGATCATGGAGCGGATTGCGACCATCAGACGGACCGGAGCGACTCTCGCCCCTGAGGCCGGAAGTCAGCGTTTACGGGATGTCATCAACAAAGGTATTACCGAACAGGGACTGTTGGATCATTCACGGATGCTCTTCGAAAACGGATGGCAGAGCATCAAACTTTATTTCATGATCGGCCTGCCCACCGAAACATTCGAAGACCTTGACGCAATCCTCGACCTTTGCCTCAAAGTCCGCGACATTGCCGGGCCGCATGTCAAACTCATGCAAATCTCAGCAGCTATTTCACCGTTTGTGCCCAAACCGCAAACTCCTTTTCAGTGGGAACGCCAAATATCACTAGAGGAAATTAATGAAAGACTTGATTACCTACGCGAAAAATTCAGTAAATATAAACGCATCAAACTAAAATTCCATATTCCTCGCATGAGCTTCCTTGAAGGAATTTTTTCACGCGGAGATCGTCGTCTAGGCCCGGTTATTCAAAAAGCATACGAACGCGGTGCTCTTTTTTCAAGCTGGAAGGATCATCTGGATTTAAAACCATACCTTGAAGCGATGGAAGAAGAAGGTCTCACCCCCGAAGAATTCCTTGCAGAAATTCCGGTTGATAAAAGACTCCCATGGGATCACCTTTCATGCGGTGTCAGCAAAAAGTTTTTACTGACTGAAAGAGAACGCGGATTTAAAGGGAAAATTACCGGAGACTGCCGTTACGAAGAATGTCATAATTGCGGTGTCTGTGAATTTGACGGGCGTAAATCGCTTTTAAAAGTTCAAGCCGCAGAAAAAGATATCCGCCCGAAAATGGTCTTCACTCAAAGAGATCAGGCAAATAAGGATGTTCAACCCTTTGTTCAGAAAGAAAAACCGGACCTTGGTCTAAAAGGCAGTCACTTTCGCATCTGGTACACAAAAACCGGAACGACAGCCTATTTAAGCCAGCTTGACCTGCAACCTGTTTTTGAACGGGCCATACGTAGAGCCAAACTCCCGCTGACCTTCTCTCAAGGGTTTCACCCTATGCCGCGCATTTCTTTCGGGCGCGCCCTGCCTGTAGCCGTAGAAAGTCAGGCTGAGTGGATGAATGTAATGTTCCGCACCGAACTTACTGATGAAGAGTTGGTTGAAAAGCTGAATAAACAAATGCCCATCGGCATTGTGATAACTAAAGCTGCCAAGCTTTCTCTTGCCCATAAGCAAAGCCAGCCGCAAATTGAAGACTTTCTACTATCTTTCAATGGTGACAACGAAGAAACAGCTCAGCGCGTGGCAAAATGGCGGGAATTCATGGAATCTGAAGAATACATCATCTCGCATAAATCCAAAAAAGGATTTAAAGAGAAAAATGCCAGACCATGTCTCAGCAGCTACGAAGAACTGGGTAACAATAAAATAAAAATGACTTTTGACTGGACCGATCTTTACATCAGCCCGACCAAAATCATTGCAGCAGTTTGTCCCGGAACAACTTTGCTGGACTACTCACTGATGAAAACAGATCAACGATTCGAATAAATCACCAATAATACTAAACAAAAAAGGGCTGCATTTCATAACATGAAATGCAGCCCTTTTTTATTACTTAACGAAAAAATAACTACCATTCAAAAAATGGTTCACCATCTTTTGTAATATTTAAACTGATTATTTTATACGCATCGCGCTGGCTGTCATTTGCCCTTTTAATATTAATAATGATTGGAACTTCCCCTATTGCCAGAAGTTTAAATTCAAACCGCCAGCGTCCGAAATCTCCCACCATGCCTGATTCAGGTTTTAAAATCTGAAATTTTTCAAGATTTACCAATTTAGGATCAAACGTAATTCCGTCAAACTGATATCCGCCTGAACCGGGATTCCTCATTTCAAAAACAACGGAGTCCCCCGGCATCATGATCAGCGATAAATCGTGCACACCGTCAAGATCATACTCCGGGACAGAAGACGCAAACGGATTAAGATACGCGCACCCTCCTAAACCGAAAAGAAGCAAGACACATATAGCTAAAATTGAAGCCTTATTCTTAGCATCAACGTGCAACAAACATTGACATTTTTTAAGAGATTTATTGAAATTAAAGAATAAATTATTTTTCATAAGTGATTTCAAGAGGTTAAAGATTTGAGAAAAAACTGATTCAAGTGTAATACTACGGGATACATACGGCAAGGGGAAGCCGTATAATTGAATTGTTTTCTCCATTATTTTACTGTTTCGATGTGGCCTTTTTTCGAGCATCGTTCGTAAAAAGGATACCTGTTTTTATTACAGATTTTACCCTTTCAAGGAGTGTGAGGATGAAACGTTCATTAGTATTTCTGGCGCTTGTCGCCATTCTGGCTCTCGGCCTAATCGGCTGTAGTTCAGATAAAAAGGAAGAAGCTACAGCTAAACAGGAAACAGCTGAAAGCGCAACCGTCGGTAAAACCCTGAAACTTGCCATGGATGCCGACCCGGTATCTCTTGACCCTCAGGTTCAGCTTTCCGGCGGAATGATGCAGTACGCTCACATGGTTTACGATCCTCTCGTTCGCTGGGCAAAAGACGGTTCATTTGAACCCCGCCTTGCTGAATCTTGGGAACAGATCGATCCAACCACAATGCGTTTCCATCTTCGTAAAGACGTAAAATTTCACAGCGGCAACCCACTTACAGCTACAGATGTTGTATGGACACTTGACCGCATCAAAACCAGCCCTGACTTCAAAGGACTCTTTGAGCCTTTCGGACAGGCTGTTGCTGTTGACGACTATACTGTAGATGTCGTCACTAAGAAGCCTTACGGGTTGCTCCTGAATATGGCTACTTACATTTTCCCTATGGACAGCAAGTTCTACACAGGTAAAGACGAAAGCGGAAAAGACAAAGCTGCCATCGTAAAAACCGGCCCTTCCTTTGCAAACTCCAACGAGTCCGGCACCGGTAAATACATTGTTGCTGAACGTGAACAGGGTGTTCGCACTGTTTTCAAAGCTTTCCCTCAGTACTGGGACAAAAACTCCGGTAACGCTGAAACCATCATCCTTACTCCGATTAAGAACGACGCTACCCGTGTAGCAGCTCTTCTTTCCGGCGATGTTGACTTCATCATGCCTGTTCCTCCTCAGGACCTTGAACGTATCGGCAGCACTGAAGGTCTTGACCTCGTGACCATGTCCGGTTCACGTATCATTACTTTCCAGCTCAACCAGAAACGCTTCGAACCTTTCAAGAATCTTAAAGTTCGTCAGGCTATCTGCTACGCAACCGATAACTCCGGTATCGTAGAAAAAGTAATGAAAGGATTCGCAACAGTTGCATCTCAGCAGGGTCCAAAAGAATTCGCAAGCTACAACGCAGAACTTACTCCTCGTTACGACCTTGAAAAAGCAAAACAGCTTATGAAAGAAGCTGGATACGCTGACGGTTTTGCATGCACCATGATCGCACCTAACAACCGTTATGTTAATGATGAAAAAATTGCTGAAGCTTTCGTTTCCATGCTCGGTAAAATCGGCATCAAAGTAAGCCTCAAGACTATGCCTAAAGCACAGTACTGGGATCAGTTTGACGCACAGGTTGCTGACATTGAAATGATCGGCTGGCATCCTGATACCGAAGATTCTGCTAACTACACAGAATTCCTTCTTATGTGCCCTAACAAGGAAACAGGATACGGTCAGTACAACAGCGGTAACTACTGCAACCCAGAAGTTGACGCTATGACCATCCAGACTCAGACTGAAACAGACACTGCAAAACGTAGCGCTCTTCTTCAGAAAATTGAAAAAGCACTTTATGACGACGCAGCATTCGTTCCTTTACACTGGCAGAACCTTTCATGGGCCAGCAAGAACAACATGAATACTGAAGCAATCGTAAACGTTCAGAACTTCCCTTACTTCGGTGACCTTGTTATCAAGTAACCGTACTCACAACCTAATACAAAAAACAGAGGGGAGCCCCGTAAAGGAGCTCCCCTTTGAAATGAAGTGCCTATGTTTGCTTTTATAGTCAGAAGAATCGCACAGGCGATAATAGTTATGCTGGTTATCGGATTTATCGGCTTTGCCATCAAGCAAAGCTTCGGTGATCCGATCAGAGAAATTACCGGAATCTCGGTTTCCGTAGCAGAACGTACCAAAATCAGAGATGAACTCGGACTTAATGATCCCTTTATGGTTCAGTTCGGCAGATTTATCAAAGGGGCTGCCCATGGAGACATTGGCAGATCTTTTTTCTATAAAAAATCTGCACTTGAAGTCATCCTCAGCAAAGCTCCGGCTACGCTGGAGCTGGTTTTCTGTTCTGCTATAATCATTGTACTTTTTTCTATACCTCTTGGTATCTATTCAGCCATCAAGCCGAGATCTATACTCTCGCGAATTATCATGGGCGGTTCGACTCTAGGGGTTTCTATCCCTGTATTCCTAACCGCCATTTTGATGATTTACATTTTTTCGGTTGAATTACACTGGCTACCCTCGTTCGGACGAGGTGAGACAATAAATATTGGCGGTTGGCGGACAGGCCTCCTGACACTGGACGGCCTCAAGCATTTGATTATGCCATCAATTGCCTTGTCCTCAATTATGCTGCCCCTGTTTATCCGTCTTATCCGCTCTGAGATGATGGAAGTTCTTGAGAACGACTACATCAAATACGCATGGGCAAAAGGACTTAGTCCGCGCCGGGTATGGATTGTTCACGCTTTTAAGAACACACTGCTTCCGGTTATCACCGTCGGCGGCGTACAGCTTGGAACCATGATCGCATTCACCATCCTGACTGAAACAGTTTTTCAGTGGCAGGGCATGGGCTTCATGTTCATTGAAGCTGTAGAACGCGGCGATGCTCCGCTTATGGTAGCCTATCTGGTAGTTGTCGGATTTATATTTGTTATTGTTAACACTCTGGTTGACGTCATTTACGGACTGGTCAACCCACAAGTCAGAATTACGGGGCAAAAATGATAACCAGAACTCGCTGGCAGAGATTCAAAGAATCATATTTTCTGCATGACTTCCTGCGCGACCCCGTTGCTCTTACAAGCTTCTGTATTTTGGTCGTGTGTTTAATTTTAGGTTTTGCGGCACCGCTTATTGCTCCTTTTAACCCATATGATTCCGTAAACATCAATATTATGGATGCGGAAATTCCTCCTTCATGGCTTGCCGGGGGACATGCGGATTTCCTGCTTGGTACTGACGGACAGGGAAGAGATTTATTCTCCACCATGCTTTACGGCATGCGGGTGTCTCTGATCATCGGTTTCGGAGCGGTTGCACTTCAGGCTTTTCTAGGAATCCTGGTCGGTCTGGTTGCCGGATTCATGGGCAAGAAAACAGAATCAATCTTAATGCGTATTGCAGATGTCCAGCTATCATTCTCCACTTACATGGTAGCGATCTTTATTTCTGCAATCTTTCAGGCAGCCTTCGGTTTGGCAAAATATGAAGAAATTGCTGTGCCGCTCCTTATTCTGATCATCGGATTTGCGGAATGGCCTCAGTATGCACGCACAGTCCGTGCTTCCGTGCTGGCTGAAAAGAAAAAAGAATACGTTGAAGCAGCTAAAGTCATCGGTCTTTCAAAAAGGCGTATTATGTGGAGACATATTCTCCCTAACACCCTTTCACCGGTATTCGTTATTTCCACCATTCAAGTTGCAAATGCCATCATGAGTGAAGCTGCACTTTCCTTCGTAGGACTGGGCATGCCCGTTACACAGCCCTCTCTTGGATCGCTGATTAATGTGGGATTTGAGTATATATTCAGCGGATCGTGGTGGATTACCATGTTCCCCGGAATTACACTTGTAGTTCTGATTCTGGTCATCAACCTGCTTGGCGACTGGCTACGCGATTTCCTGAACCCCAAGCTGTATAAGGGATAGACCATGCAACATCTACTCGAAGTAAAAGACTTAAGCGTAGGCTTCGCTTTGCGGAACGGCTCTCTAACGGCTGTACGCAATGTAAGTTTTAATCTGGATAAAGGTGAAAGACTCGGACTGGTCGGAGAATCCGGAGCAGGTAAATCCGTTACCGGTTTTTCGATCATTAATCTGATATCAAAACCGGGATATATCTCAAACGGATCAATCCTGTTTGAAGGTAAAAATCTAGCGGAACTGCCCAGCGAAGAAATGCGCAAAATTCGCGGCAACAGAATCTCAATGATCTTTCAGGACCCGATGATGACCCTTAATCCGGTTCTGACCATCGGCACCCAGATGATCGAAACTGTGTTAGCCCACATGAATGTATCCCGCAAAGAAGCAGAAGAGATTGCTCTTGAAAAGCTTAGAAAGGTCTACATTCCTTCTCCGCGCAAAAGACTTGCTCAGTATCCGCATGAATTCTCCGGAGGCATGCGTCAACGTATTGTAATCGCCATTTCGCTTTTGACGGAACCGTCCCTGATTATTGCGGATGAGCCTACAACAGCCCTTGATGTTACCATTCAGGCTGAAATCATGGATCTTCTCCTTGAGCTTTGCCAATCGGATGATATGGCTCTTATCCTGATCACACACGATCTTGCTGTTGTCTCAGAAGTGACACAAAGAATAGCGGTTATGTACGCAGGGAGCATTGTTGAAACAGGCCTCACCGGTCAGGTAACAACAAATCCCGGTCATCCTTATACAAAAGGACTGATCGCCGCACTGCCGCAAAGCGGAGGAGCCGGTGACAGACTGACTCAGATTCCCGGAGCCATGCCTTCTTTGGTGAACATGCCGTCCGGTTGTCCGTTTCATGCAAGGTGCAGCCTCTGTACAGATATTTGTGAACGTGAAGTCCCGAAACTTATCGAAAATAAATCCGGTATTCTGGTGGCCTGCCACCATGCCGATAAATAATAGAGACTCGTCATGCAGACTGACTCCCTCGTAGAAGTAAAAAATCTGGTTAAGCACTTCGACATTTCAGGTGGATTGCTTGATCAGTTATCATTGGAAAAAGGACGCATCACGCGCCGCCATACTATTGTTCAGGCTGTAAATGACATCAGCTTTGCAATAAAAAAAGGTGAAACCCTTAGTGTTGTAGGCGAATCAGGATGTGGTAAATCCACACTCGCAAGAACAGTTATGGGGCTCTACCCTCCTAACAGCGGTGAAATCTATTATGATGGACAGCGTATTGACCAGCTGTCATCCTCTCAAATGCTCCCGTTCCGTACGAAAATGCAGATGGTTTTTCAGGACCCTTATGCGTCGCTGAATCCACGTATGACAGTTCGGCAGATAATTGAAGAACCGATCTACTTTCACAATAAGGGAATCTCACGCGGCGAAGCTAAAGACCACCTTCACAGGGTGATGCGTAGCGTTGGCATGGACCCGGAGTGGGTTAATAATTATCCGCATGAATTTTCAGGTGGACAAAGACAGCGCATAAGCATTGCACGCGCACTGGCTGTAGACCCTGAATTTATCGTGGCAGATGAACCCATCGCCGCACTTGATGTATCCATTCAGGCCCAAGTTCTAAACCTGCTGATGGACGCACAGGAAGAACGCAACTTAACCTATCTGTTCATCAGCCATGACCTTTCAGTTGTAGAGCATATCAGCACCAGAGTGGCAGTTATGTATCTCGGCTGTTTATGCGAACTTGCTCCTGCAAAAGATCTATTTTCATCGCCTAAGCATCCGTATACACAAGCTCTTCTCTCAGCGATACCGACCCTTGGCGGAAAACGTAAAAAGCATATTCACCTCTCTGGAGATGTGCCTACTCCTATTAATCTGCCTACAGGTTGCGTATTCAACGGTAGATGCCCTCATGCAAATGACCGTTGCCGAGAAGAAAGACCTCAAGCTATTCAAGTAGAAAACGAAGGATTAGTTGTTTGTCATGCCTTTGAAGAAGGAAGATTATAACATTCTAATCGACATAATTATTAAACATGCTTATATTACGTTGGATTTCAACCGTTTTTGATTTTTGTTAGCCAAAATCAAAAATGGTTATTATCCGACGTCCTTCTCTCTTTTGAAATAATCGTTTAAAAGAAATGACAACCTGATCGTGGACAACGGTCCCTGCTGAAACACATTTTTCATTCAAAAATAATATATTTGTATGAGAAATCAGAGGTAATCTTTTCGCGCGACATGAAATCGTATATTATATTTAATCTCATGAGTTAAAATCACTGGTTCATTCTTTGGAGAAAGAATCTATGGCTGAAATAAATCAAGTGCTTGGAGTTTTCTCAAAAAGAACTCAAGAAAAGACTGGAGCGGGTACAACCCTCCAAAAAGCCGAGCACAAAACCTACTACTACGTTACCCGCACCGAAGTTGATGAGTATCAGGTTCAACCGTTAAATCAACAACACATCCCTTCGGGTATTGTAACCACTTTAACTAAAAGACAATTTCTTACAACATTCAGTCCTGAAATGGACTATTACGATAAAAAGACTCTCCCTGCCCTAAGATCTCTACAAACTAAAATTTTAAAGGGAGAAGAACTGTTTGCCGGTGGGAACCTTGACGAAGCGGAACAATCTTTCGCAAAGGCACTCCTGCTGGACCCAGATAATCCAAAGGCCAATCTAGGAATGGGCTCGGTACTATGCAGCAAACAAAATTTTGAAAAGCTTTCTAAAATAGTTAATAAGCTCTTAAATATTGATACAATTTTCTTAGAATCTCAAAGACAAGAATTTAATGTTTTTGCCATATCACTACGCAAGCAGGCACTTTTTGATGAATCGATTAATTTCTACAATAAGGCATTAGAAATTAACAAAAAAGATGAAAATCTGCATTTCAACGTCGCAAGATCTTATTTTGATGCAGGAAAGACTGATGAAGCTCTAAAGCATATTGACAAGGCGTTAGCCCTTAAGCCCAATTTAGAATGGGCACATAAATTTAAAAAATATATAATCAAGCAGATAAAACAATGATGAGCCAAAGCGCGAAACTCAAAGCAGCATGCACCCCTGGATTGCGAGTTGCTATTGAACTGGGAGGTCTTAACGACAAAGCTCCTTCCATTGTTCTTGGAGGATATCCATCCAAGTATGTTCTTCTCAAAGAACCTATGGTTCACCCTAATGACAAAGCTATCTGGTCTGAATATCTATACCCCGGCAATGAAGCCACTGTCCGATATATTTTTGAAGGAGTCGCGTCAGGATTTAAAACCAGCATCATCAAACTGATCAACTCTCCAGATAAAATTCTTTTCTTAAAATATCCTAAGCGGGTAGAAACATACAATCTCAGAAGGCATAAAAGAATCAACTGCTTCCTTGAAGCAGAAGTAATGATCGGCAAACAAAAAACACTGGCAATTGTTGAAGACCTCAGCAGCAGCGGATGCGGAATTACCTATCTGAAAGATGAGAGCTCAATTTTTCCAGAAATAGGTGATAATGTTAAGATTTTTTGCCCATACTTTATAGAAGACAATAACGGGTTTATCCCCTGCAAAGTTCAAAGAGCGACAAAAGATACCCGTAAAATAGCACTGGGGTTAACATTTGATAAACCTTCGCCTGAAATTCTTATAAAAATTCAGGATTACGTTGCAACTGTACTTCAACATTCAACTTAAGCCACAACTACCATCTCAAAACATAAAGCCCAATCCTGCGAACCATTCTTACACTCTCAGATTTGATCTTTTCTTTTTACCGTAAGTCCCAAATCCCTGAGCATTGTAAGATCATTTTCAATTCCCTGACCGGAAACAGTTAAAAAATCTCCGACCATAAGACCGTTACACCCTGCATGAAATATAAATGATTGCAGAGAACGCAAAGCCCCGCGACCGGCAGCCATTCTCACTTCTGAATGCGGATTTACGAGACGGAACATGGCGATGGTCAGCAAAATTTCAAGAGGCTCAAGCTGTGGGCGGTCTTCCATGGGAGTACCGGGAATAGGGACTAAAAAATTAAGTGGAATCGAATTAACTTTTTCAGCAGCAATAGCCAAAGCAAGCTCGACTCTCTGCTCAAAGCTCTCACCAAGTCCTAAAAGTCCACCACAACACACTTCAAGTCCTGCTTTTTTTGCATCACGCACCGTTCTGATTCTTTCAGCGTAAGAATGAGTGGTGCATACTGAAGGGAAAAAACTTTCTGAAGTCTCAAGATTATGATGGTAGCGAGTTACCCCTGAATCTTTAAGTTTTTTTAAAGATTCAAAACTGAGACAACCAAGAGAAGCGCAATGCTTGGAGAAATCCTTTGACGGGTCCATTCCCGCAACAGCTTCGCAAACTCGTCCCAAAGACTTCCCTTCAAGAGCTCTGCCGCTAGTTACATAACTAAAATATTCAACAGGAGCCTGCCCGCCTTTCTCCGCGCACTCTCTAATTTCATCTACAGACATCAACGGATATTTCGGAGCTGGTACACCCTTAAAATGACTGGATTGAGCACAGAAAGAACAGTCTTCCGAACAGTTTCCGCTACGCACATTCGCTATGGAACATAAACTGACTTCCCGCCCGAAACGCAAAGAAGTAACATGATGCGCAGCGTGAAGAATCTCTGCAAGTTCACCATGCGAAGCTCTGAGTATTGCAATAGCGATATGCTTATCAACTGCTTTACCGGCACGAACACAGTCCCACAAAATTTGTTTTTCCTGTCTGTCCATCGATATTACCTCTGCAAACTTACCACTTCGCAAATAGCAGAAGTGAGAGCTTCAAGCTCAAGGTTGGAAATAACATAAGGCGGCATAACGTAAATTAACTTTCCGAAAGGTCTAACCCACACTCCGCGCTTCACAAATTCAAGCTGTATGGAATCCATATCCACAGGATTTTTCATCTCAACAACACCGATGGCTCCAAGACAGCGCACCTCAGCAACCGTTGCAAGGTTTTCACAGGGCGTGAATCCGGCTCTGAGCATTTTGGTAATCTGAGGGATACGTTCCTGCCAGTTGCTTTCGACAAGCAAATCAAGCGAAGCGTTAGCAACCGCGCAAGCAAGCGGGTTAGCCATAAAAGTCGGCCCGTGCATAAAAACACCGCCGTCTGAAGAAATTCCTTCTGCAACCTTAGCTGTGGCAAGAGTTGCCGCAAGAGTCATATAACCGCCGGTAATGGCCTTACCCACGCACATTATATCAGGACAAATTCCGGCAAGTTCACTGGCAAACATTGCGCCTGCACGACAAAATCCCGTTGCAATTTCATCACAAATCAGCAGGACATCATGCTCATCGCAAGCCTGACGGACTCGTTTAAGATAATCCGGAGAATAAAAACGCATTCCCCCTGCGCCCTGCACGACAGGTTCAAGAATAACAGCAGCAAGTTCATGCGCGTGATTTTCGATTTTGCTCTTAAAATCCGCAAAGTCATCATCCGTACAGCCGTCGTCATAACCGCAACATGGAGCTTCGGCAAAAATATGTTTAGGAAGAACTGACTCAAACAAAGAGTGCATTCCGTTTACAGGATCACATACGGACATGGCCCCTAACGTATCCCCGTGATATCCGTTACGGATAGTCATAATTCTATTCTTTTCAGGTTTTCCGACAGCCTGATAATACTGAATAGCCATTTTAAGGGCCACTTCGACAGACACCGAACCTGAGTCAGCAAAAAAAACATGTTGGAGCGGGGGCGGAGAAAGATCAATCAGCTTGCGGGCAAGTGACACAGCCGGTTCATGGGTAAGCCCACCGAACATGACATGAGGCATTTTCTGCACCTGGTCGCAAAGTGCCTTATTGAGTGCGGGATTATTATATCCATGAATAGCGCACCACCATGAAGCCATGCCGTCAATCAGCTCTCTGCCGTCTTCAAGAATTATTTTAACACCGTCGGTTTTAGCAACAGGATAGACGGTCAAGGGATTAACAGTGGAAGTGTAGGGATGCCAAAGATGTTCACGATCAAAGGCAAGCATAGATTCAATATTACTCATCAGCACTCTTTAATCAGGCTATTTCAGTTATTGAGATATGAGATATTAATTATTCGCGAGTGAATTCAGATCAATTTCTGCCAAAGCGCGGTCAACTTCTGCCCAGCAACGGAGTTCATCAGGATTCCAATTTGAAATATATGGAATCGAGGCAAGCACTTTAACACCGGAAAAGTCTTCAATAGAACGGATATTATCGGCCGCCATACCAAATTCTGAAGGCTCAGGTCCGGCGCTGGAGGTCATTATCACACCGGCAACATTGATTCCGGCCTGCTTTAATACAGTGAGGGAAAGCAAGGTGTCGTTAATCGTGCCCAGCTTGTTTCCGGCAACAAGCAAAACAGGATACGAAAGTTCTTTCATAAGATCCATCATGGTACTTTCCCCGTTCAAAGGAACCAGTATTCCTCCGGCACCTTCAACAAGCAACGTCCCTTGACCTTCAAGTGACTTTACCTTTTCAGCAATAGTCCCGACTTCAAGCTCAACACCGGACAAACGCGCCGCAAGATGCGGAGAACAGGCAGGTTCAAATATGTACGGACATTGCTTATCAATATCCCACACGGCTCCGGCGCTTTTATAAACGTCACCATCGGGAGAATCCAGCTTTCCGAGTGAAGTCTTAATTCCACCGGACTGCACAGGCTTCACGGGTAAAACTTTATACCCCGCATTTTGCAACAACCTAGCAAGTCCGGCAGTAACTACAGTTTTACCGACATCTGTTCCTGTTCCGGTTATAAAAAAACCGGGAATATCAATACTCACACCTGCCCATCCTTACTTGGAGCGACTTGGCCCTGTCTGGCCCTATTTAGCTTTATTTGCCTCAATCACATCAATCGGATCTTCATCAGATGTTTCAGCAAAGAATAATTCTGTATCATAAGGTCCAAAATGTTTTTCGTCACCGACCAGTGTGAAAAATTCTATGCGGGAATATCTCCTGCAACGCTGATCACTCACCATATGTCTCTGGTAATACTCAAACTTAGGCATAGAATGAGTCGATTCGGTCAAATCGATAACTTTATCCGCGAACTCACACCATGCGTGAGTAACCCACTTGCCATCTTTGAAAATCCAACCGTGGACAACTTCGGTTTCAATATTTTCACTTGCCGCTTCAAGGCAGTATTCCCAAGATGAAGGTTGACGATTATACATTACTCACTCTCCTTGTTCATATTATCAAGAGCCATTCTTACCGCACCGAGAGCGTTTCCGACTTCGTGATGCTCAGGAAAAACAGCTTCCGTATGTAATTTTTCAGCAACTTCGGACAAAAGACAATCAGCCGCCGCACCAATTCCGATAATAGGAAGATTAAGCGACACATCAAAGCTGACCAAATTGCTGGCAGAACGTCCGGCAACAATTCCGGCCATATTACCACCGATTTCTTTACGCACAATATGTTCAAGCATTGCGTTTTCAATCTTAATGCGAGTGTCGTCTAAAACTTTTTCTGCAAATTCATCACCGCTGATTTCAAATACAGCGCCCAGAACCTTCGCAGCAGAAATAGACATTTCACGGTTACCAATTTCAACTTTACCGAGAACATGCAAAGCATCAGTAGGAGTAAAACCTACTTCATCAAGCAACTGGCTCCGCACAAGCTTTTCAACCTTAGTTCCAAGTGAAATTTCACCTAGATCAAGTCCCTGCATAAGTTGCCCGAAAGTAGACGGTCCATTTTCTAAAAGATATGTGAGAATTGCATCATCAGACGTTTCAGAAGCAGCCGGTCCAATCTTAATCAAACGGGAATCGTTTTCTGTGCCTATCCAGTTTTCAGGAAGCGGAATATTGCCCGCCATACATAAAGGAACAACTCTGCCGGGGCCGATTTCAAGCCTACCGGAACGGGTTATACGCGAGAAACTGTCTCCACCTACGCCCACAGTAAACATTTCCACAGCTTCAACATGAGTTTCCCAATCGCCGATGATACTACCGCTTTCCTGAATGGTCGGCTTTGAGTTTCTAATTAAAGTAACATCGGTAGTGGTTCCGCCCACATCAACAATCAGAGCGTCCTTTGCAGGGGAATATATACATCCGTAATAGGCTGTAGATGCAGGACCACTTGCAAAAGTATCAGCAGCGCGTTCGATGGCATTTTCCATATTCATGGATGTAGCGTTTCCGCGGATAACAACAACCGATCCGCCAAGGTTGCGTTCATCAAGCACTGAACTGACACCTTTAAGAAATTCATCCATAACAGGCATAAGACGCGCATTCAGCACAGCTGTTGCCGCACGTTCCATCTGCCCTGCCTTAGTGCTTATTCTGTGCGAACAAAAAACAGGCTTGGGATCAGTGAGCGAAATAGCTTTTTCTGCAATATTTTCATGAGCGGGATTTTTAATACTCATGGCAGAGCACACTGCGTAACTGTCCACATGCCCTTTCATATTCATTACACCGTCAACCAGAGATTCAATATCAATCGGATCGACCTCAGCTCCCGTAACTTTATGCCCGCCCCTAACAAAGCGTGCAGTAACAACCGGAAGCTTAACACTCTTCGAAGAACCAATCATAAACAATCCGACTCTGGCTCCCTTATTTTCCACAACGGCGTTTGTAGCAAGAGTTGTCGAGACTGAAACAAGGTTCACTTCCGAAGGATCGACCTTGCTATTCTTTAAAGCTTCATCAAGAGATGCCGCCAAACCGAGGCTTAAATCATGATGAGTGGTTGGTGATTTAGCAGTGGCAACAACGCTTAAATCCGCACACTTGACCACAACAGTATCAGTGTATGTTCCGCCTGTATCAATTCCGATTGCATAGCCGTTTTCAAAATTCATATGTATATCCTTCGAGCATTATTATGACTGATTCAACAAATTCGGGAACATATATGTAACCGACGCTCAATACTGATAATGCCGCTTCTCGACAATGGCAACCTGTTGCCTCAGTTTAATTTCAGAAACGACAATAAATATCTTAAATAAAAGACTTATTTAAAAGATATAAAAAAACGGCCGTTATTTTTATAACGACCGTCAAATAAACCATATTTAAAATCTAAAAATGCACTGTTTATGAAATAATTACCCCGGCATAAGCCACTACACTTTCATAATCCCCGGTAACCTTGCCTGAATTGGTATAATCAAGGAGTTTCCCACGTACTGCGCCATTCTTTTGAGCGGCATACATGCCGAGAGTCATAGGTAAAACGCCGCACATACTTATATTATTTGTGGAAACTGCCGAATAAAACCCTTCGGGGTCCATTCTGATCACAGCTTCAAGTGCAATTGAATCAAGTTTTTTGGCCATTTCAGCGGTAATGAAATGACTCATATCCGAGCTGACTACTATTGAAACCGGTTTAGAACTGCGCTCAATAATTTCAGCCAGAGCTTCTCCGGCCTTTTTAAGTGACTTTGGCGCAGACTCAGAAACGCAGACAGGAACAATTTTAATTGCCGGATTAACGTGATGTAAAAAAGGAATAAGGACTTCTAAAGAATGCTCTCTGGTGTGAGCGGCTTCGTTTGAGACAAATCCGGCTCCGCTTTCAAGAAGCTGTGCAGCCAGACTTTCATCCACATCCAGCTTACCGCCGGGAAAATTCCAGCAACCTGTCGACCAGACAGACAAAGGAGCGCCGAGTCCTGTATGATTCGGCCCTAAAAGAATTACAATGGGAGCCAGAGACGCTTCCGCCAGAGTTTTGCCACATGTTCCGCCGGAAAACACATACCCGGCATGAGGAAGCATCACCAGCTTATCATAAGGGGGTTTAGATTTCTTTTTACGAGGTCCGGTATACTGCTCCACTTCAGTTTTTAGTTCCTGCGGATTGTCAGTATAAAATCGCCCTGCAACAATTGGCTTTCTATCCATACCCACCTGCCTCCGGAGGATCGAATCAAAAACTACTGCCGATTAAAAAGACGGTGTCGGCTCGAATCTTGATGCGTCTCGCTCTATTTTACGGGTTGCAAGAGCGGATGTAGCCAAGCGTCCATACAAATCGTCAGGACTTTTCTCAGCAACCTCCTCCATCAACTTTTGCCACTCAGCCATGGCCCCTGCTTTTTCATAAAGCTGTGCCAGCCTGAAACGGGAAGAAGCCCACTCCGGATCTGAAATCGGTATATATTTATCATACTCGGCAGCCCATTGAAGAGCTTCTCTATATCTGCCGGAACTTTCCGCAGCAAAAATAGTCATTAAAATACAGTCTTTAATCTTCTCTCTATCTCCGCCTGTTTCAAGCAACATTGAAAGAGCTTCCTGAGAATAAACAAATACTTTCTTCAGTTCCTTCTGTTTCATAGCAGATTTTGCCATATAATACATGGCATATGCTCTTGAAGATTCCGGAAGCATTAAATTAGCGGCAAGTCCAGCCCAGAGAGGTGTGCTCAATTCCGTTTCACCGAGATTTTCATACGCCATAGCTTTGGCATATTCGATATGAACTTTCTGCTTAGGATCAACATCCCAGTTATTTCTAGCCATATCAACCAACTCGGTAACCTTGCTCCATGCCTGCCCTTCCACATATATTCCAAGTGCCATATCAAGAGCCATGGCTGAATATTTGGGAACCTGTTTCTTTGTCAGATAACGCTCGACAAGTTTAAGGGCTTCCTCTGGCTGATTTTTTTTCCAGTAACTTAAAGCAACGCCCATTCTGGTCTCATCACTGACTCCGTCGCCGTTATTATTTTTCTTGGCGTAGGAATTCCAGAAAGACACGACTCTTCCGTAATTTTCATCTTTGACCAACTCAGGAACAGCTTTATCAAAAACTCTGAAACCTAATTCACTGGCCTTATCATGCAAGGAACTTCTAGGATATTTATCAAGAAACGCCTGCACAGATCCGAGACAATCACCATATTTTTTATTCCAATAATACCACATTGCCAGCTTGAGCTGAGCAAGCGGGGCAAGGGGACTGTCAGGATGTTTTTCAATAATCTGAGTATAAATTTTCTGAGGTCTGAGATTATAAGGACGGTCAAAAACCTTATCCATATCGTCCATGCTGGGGTTATCATAAATACCTTCTTCAGCAAGACGCATCAGAGAAACAAGACCGCCTTCCTCCTCGGGATAATCCTTCGCCGTTTTTTCATAAATCTCTTTTGCAGCTCGTGAATCCCCGGTTTTAAGATAAATATCACCAATACGGGCTAAGACGATATCATTCTCTTTTGCATCCGGTGCCAGATTATAATACGCCCAATAGTTATCCTTGGCATCATCAACCTTCCCAAGCCTATTCTGGGTGTTTGCAGCCATCAGTAAAAATCCGAGATCTTCAATATAATATCTGGGCCAGCGTTTATCTATGTAATCGATAATTTGAAATGCCTGCTTGTTATATCCGAGAGCATCAAGGGATTTTGCAAGTCCAAGAGCAGCTTCGCGCACAACCTTGCTGTCAGGGTAACTCTGAACCAGAGTTTGAAACTGGTCCGCTGCTTTCTCATACTCGTGCATACCCAGATAATATTCACCCCAATAGTAACTTATATAAGGAATATTCAGGTCATTAGGATACTGAGATTTTAATAAATTAAAATATGCTTTTGCTTCCGGCATATTTCCAACTTTCAAATTTATAAGACCTAGATTAAGCAGCGCCATAGGCACATTTGGTGAATTAGTATCCGAGTTCATGGCTTCCATCCACGAACTGGAAATTACACCGAAATTATTCTGGATGTCAGATTTATGAAGTTCAGTCACGGCTTCAGCTTTACCATATACAGCTTTAATTCTCAGCTCTTTAGGCAGATAAGACATTGCTGTAACTTCTTTAAATCCATCAACAGCGACTTGAACCTCTCCGTCTTCAAGAGCTGTTTCAGCAGCAAGCAAAATTCCTCTGGCGATTTTTATCTTATCATCCAAAGTCAGCTCTTTGCTTTCCCCACCCTCTTCTTCATCGGCAGGTTTACCCTCTTCAGTAGGAAATGCGTCAGTACTATCAACAGAATTTTCCATCACATCAGTAGCGTTATCATCTTCCCCGTAAAAATCTCCCTCAACTTCAGTCTCATTGCCACCATATTCTTCATCGCCACCGACAACAGGAAATTCTCCCATTTCAGGAGTCCCTGTATCACTTGACTCAGGTGGAGGAGCAACCGAACCGGAAACCTGTGATGGTGGAATAGGTTCTGTCATTTCCTGTCCCTGCTCGGATGGCGGGATAATACTTCCCGCAACAGAGCCACCCGCCTGATCTGCAACAGGCATAATCCGGCCGGAAACACTTCCGGATGAACCACCGGCTCTAGACGGTGGATTGGAAGTATCAACAACAGTAGCACCTTCCGGTCCGACTTTGGAAACGGGAGCGCGATAAGTATAAGGAACAGAATAGAAAGGACGTCTCATAGGGACAGATTCAGGCAAAACCTTTTCATCCTGAACAGGAGCGGCCTGCCCGTCTTCTTCAGGAGAAATATCAATTTCATCGATAATCGGAGGTTCTACTTCAGCAGCAGCCTTTTGCGCAGCAATTTTTTGGTCATTAGCTTTTTGGGTTGCGGCCTTTTGAGCTGCTCTTTTAGCTACGGCAGCTTTCTGGGCAGCAACTTTTTTAGCTGCTCTTTGTTCGGCTTTTCTTTTTGCGGCGGCAGCGCGTTTTGCTTTATCTTCGGGAGAACGCCATTTTGATCCAATGGGATCTCGGAAAAACTGCAAAACCATCTCGCCGTTGCCACCGGGAAAACGAATGAATCCAAACCCGCTCATCTTGGTTCCGATAACAATGGAACTTGACCCCACTTTAATGGAATCAACAACACGCATACCGGATAAGGGCATAGGAGTCGGAGCTTTTTCACCCTTTAAGGAATTGGTTGGAAATGAAATTGTAATCTGCTGACGTCCGGTTCTGCGGACTGTGCCGGAAAGATTCTTCTGATCAAAGACAAGACGAAGGGCATCCATGTCTGACTTGGTATCGAGAAAATACTCCATAGCCAAACCCGGATGGGGGCAAGCGAGCCAAATGAAGGCCGCCATCAAAAGTGTCCGGAATACTCCGGTAAAACTGCTGATCGTCACAATCCGGTATTTCTGCAATATTCTTGCCTACCCTGCATAATCAACAAATAAAAATGAAAAAACCTTTAAACGTCCAGATTTCTTTTCTTGATTTTCTCAATGAGTGTCGTCCGCTTAACTCCGAGAAGTTCTGCGGCCTTATTTTTGACGCCATCCGCTTTCTGTAAAGCTTCAATAAGAATTTTATCCTCAATCTGTTCAAGAAAATCTTTAAGACCTTCACTGCTGTGCTCGTTCATATCTTCTAAAGTCGGCCATGAAAAACCCATAGGTTGAACAAGCTCGGATACTTTTATCTTAGGTTCTCTGCCCACATCTCTCAAGATTTTTTCAGGCAGATCATCAGGCGTAACTTCATCCTCATCACAGAGGATGGACAGCCTTTCCATGAAATTTTCCAGTTCGCGAACATTACCCGGCCACGAATATGAAACCAGCATATCCGCAGTTTCAGGAAGTAGTTTCAAAGTAACTCTATCTTTTCCTGAACAAAAATTGGAAAGAAAGTGCTTTGCCAGAATAAGAACATCCCCGCCTCTTTCACGCAAGGGTGGAAGATGCATCGGGATAACATTCAAACGATAAAAAAGATCTTCGCGAAACCTTCCGGCGGCAACTTCGACTTCCAGATCCCGGTTGGTTGCAGCAACGATCCTAACGTCCACTTTCTTTATCTGAGTGCCGCCGACCCGCTCAATTTCCTTTTCCTGCAAGACTCGTAAAATCTTGACCTGAAGGCTGAGATCCATTTCACCGATTTCATCCAGGAAAATTGTTCCGCCGTCAGCTAATTCAAATCGCCCCGGACGTGAGCGGATTGCATGTGTAAACGCGCCTTTCTCATGACCGAAAAGTTCGGATTCAAGGAGTTCTCTGGGAATAGCGCCGCAGTTAACCGGAACAAAAGGTTTCCCTTTACGTTTACTGTTGTGATGCAAAGCTCGGACAACCAACTCCTTACCCGTACCGGATTCCCCGGTTACCAGCACGGTACTGTCGGTAGGCGCGACTTTTCCAAGGACTTTAAAAACATCCCTGAGGGCAACACTGTTGCCTATTATTCCATCAAGATTAAGAGCCATCTGGCCTCCGAAATTTACTATCCGGGGAACTGATAAAATAACGTTCCACACGACTCCGGCTTAAAACCGGAATACTGTTTTGCGACTGTTTAAAAAAAGTCTATATATTAAGTGTCAATGAAATGACACAAAGTCAATGTGCAAGTGAATTTTTATTACAAAATATTAATAAAAACACTGAGAACCAGACTTCGTGACCTACTCCATTTCCTCCAACTCTTTCCCTCTGGTTTCACGCACAAAAAACATTACAAATAAAAATGAAACCGCAGCAAAAAAAGCGTATATTGAATAGGTTTTTCCAAGTCCCGCCCATTCAACAAGTGAAGGAAAAGAAGCTGAAACCATGAAATTTGCTACCCACTGCGCGCCCGCACCCAAAGCAAGAGCAGATGCTCTTACCCGGTTATTAAACATCTCGCCAAGCAAAACCCACACAACGGGCCCCCATGAAAATCCGAAACAGAAGACATAGAGATTCGCTGCAACGAGAGCTGTAGTGGCGGAAGAACCGCTTAAGGCAGGATGACCTGCGGCATCAAGCGGCGCGTTGGCAAAAAGAAAGGCAAGCAACCCAAGAGTCAGCAACATTCCCGCTGAACCAAGCAAGAGCAGAGGTTTGCGTCCTACACGGTCAATAAAAGCAATCGCCACCAGAGTTGTCACAATATTTACAACACCGGTAATCACAGTAATCCACAACGAATTTTCCTCTGAAAAACCAACACTGCGCCAGAGCATGCTTCCATAATAAAAAATGACATTAATGCCGACGAATTGCTGCAAAACCGAAAGCCCCAGCCCAACCCAGATGATCGGTGTAAATCCGAAACGTCCCTTCAAATCAGCAAAAGAAGAGCCGTTTTCAACTCTAAGAGTGAGCTTAATTTCTTCTATTTTCTCAAGAACATGTTCTCCTAAAACTCTGGACAGCACACTTTCAGCTTCACGCTCACGCCCCGTACCTATTAAATAGCGGGGAGATTCAGGAATCATCAAAGCTGCAAAGCCGTAAAGCAATGCAGGCGGGACTTCCGCCCAGAACATCCAGCGCCACGTTTCAGCCCCCAGCCATAAATCCATGCTGGCAGATCCGCCTGCAATCTTTACCAATATGTAATTGCTGAGCATGGCTATAAAAATACCCGTTACAATAGCAAGCTGCTGGAGAGACCCGAACCGTCCACGTAAATTAGCGGGTGAAATTTCAGCGATATAAGCAGGGGTAATCGCGCTGGCAAGGCCGATTCCCATCCCGCCTACAAACCTCCAGAAGATAAAATCCCACACAGTAAATGGAAAACCTGAACCTATACCGCTGGCGGTAAACATCACCGCGGCGAGGAGCATAGGCTTCACTCTGCCGTAACGATCAGAAATAAACCCGGAAGACAAAGCTCCCACGGCCGACCCCATAAGGGCCAACGAAACAGACATCCCCACAAGCACCGGACCGACATTAAAATGTTCCCCCAAAGCAACTACAGCCCCGTTGATGACTGCGGTATCAAATCCAAAAAGAAAACCGCCAAGAGCTGCGGCTGCGGAAATAAGTAAAACAAAAATGATGCTTGTGGACTGTTTGTCTTCGAGGGGAGCATTCACCATAATCGACCTCTGCTTTTGAAATAATTTACAACAACTGCGCATACCGAATTATTTCGTTACGGGACAATATAAGAGAGAGTATTTAAAAATCGGTAACATACTCAATAATCTGTGTCATCAATATAAGACCATAGCAGCGCGTATTTTATATAAAATGAATATAACAAAAACAAAAAAGTCCGCCGAATGCTAAACACATCCGGCGGACTATATAATTCACTTGTAACACCCGGCAATTAGCCGCGATGACTTGAATACTAAAAAGGATCAGTTGTTTCTGCGAGCAATTTCCTTAGCCGGAATAAGTCCTGTTGCAGAAGCGGAAACAATATTCCCCGCTACGCCCGGGCCATCTCCGGCCACAAACAGACCTTCGTAAGCAGTTTCAAGCATATTACTTGTCTCAACCTGTGTTGAGAAGAATTTAATCTCAGGCGCATAAAGCAGTGTCTCTTCATTTGCGACACCCGGAACAACTTCATTAAGTTTTTCCAGACCTTCGACAATGTTTCTTACAATACGCTCAGGAAGAGCCATTGCAATATCACCGCAAGTAACATTCTTCATGGTCGGTTCAATGAAACTGTTGTGAACACGATTCCATGTGGAACGACGACCACGCTTCAAGTCTCCGAAACGCTGAAGAATAGGCTTACCGCCTCCGATAATAGTTGCAAGCTTACCGATAGACTCGCCGTATGCGTGATTATCGGTAACAGGCTCTTCAAGCACTACTTTTGAAAGGAACGCAAAGTTTGTATTTTCAGACTTTTTATCCATGTAAGCATGCCCGTTAACACAAACAAAATCCTGATAGTTTTCAAGCGCGATAAAACCGCCCTGATTAGTACAGAATGTGCGGACCTGATCGTCGTAAGTCGTGGTACGGATAAAGAACGTAGGGTCATAAATAACACTGCAAAGGTCACGCATTATATCAGCTGGAACCTCCACACGCACTCCAACCTCAATACCACGCTGAGTGATAGCAAGATCATGCCGCTTGGCAATAGTTCCCATCCATTCAGAACCGACTCTTCCCGGAGCAAGAATTACATTCTTAGCGCGATATTCAGAACGGCTGGTAACAACCCCGGCAAGAGCGCCGTCTTCAATCAAAATATCTTTAACTTCTTCCGAAGTGTGAAATGTCACACCGCATCCTTTGACATATTCCGCCATTGCCGCAATATGACCGGGAAGATTGTCGCTACCAAGATGCTTTTGTTTAATAAGAAGAAGATCAATGCCGTTCTTAAGGGCATTCTTGCGAATCTCTTTCGCAGCTTCCATGTCAGTGGGAAATACTTTCCCGTCCATGTTAAAGCGATTGAAAATATCTTCCGTCTCATCAATAAGCTCTTTAGCTTTCGCAACAGACATAAACTGAGTTAAATCAGTTTTACCGAGCTTATGGATATAATTAAGTTTACCGTCAGAAAACAAACCAGCCCCACCGACACCGGAAAGAATATTACAGGGCTTGCACTTAATGCACTCCTGATCTCCGGTTATGGGACAATTTCTTTTGAGGGAAGGCTTTCCTTTTTCGATAACCAGAACATCAAGGTCCGTATTCTCGCCAAGATGATACGCAGCGAAAAGACCGGCTGGTCCACCGCCAACGATAATAACATCAAACTCTTTCTTCCCGGTACTGTTCGGGCACATAATTTTCTCCAGATTGGTCTTTTTATCAGCGTCAACATAAGACGCACAAACATCCCAATATACGCTTTTAGCTAAAGACAATCAAGAAAGCAACTATTATAAAATAAATTTTAAGATCAAAAGGAATACTACTATCGACAAAACAAAAAACGTCTTATCGTCACAACCAATTTAACGGACACTCGGCACTTGACCGGACAGCGTTACTTTCCTAATGCTGATAAAAACAACAAGGAACGGACATGAGACTGACCACCAGAAGCAGATACGGAACAAGAATGATGCTCGATATTGCTATACACTGCGAAGATGGCCCCGTTCGCATCAGCGACATTGCCCAGCGTCAGGGACTCTCGACCAAATATCTTGAAAAACTTATCCGCGAATTAAAAAAAGCTGGATTCATATCCAGCAAACGCGGCCCCGGTGGCGGGCACACCTTGGCAATGACCCCGAAAGAAATTTCCGTAGGTGCTATTGTCAGAAGCCTTGAAGGTGAGCCCGGACTTGTTGAATGTCTGGCAAGCGACAATCTCTGCCAAAGAATAGAGGACTGTCCGACTCGTGAAGTCTGGATCAAAGCAAGCAAAGCAATGTATGCAGCTCTGGACGAGATAAGTATATCTGACATGCTGAAAGAAGGTTCTTTCTGCGTTAAAAACAACTCTTTTTAAAAACCAATCTCCACTCAGCTCACTGACTCAGTCCCGGCCTGCACGGTTGGGGCTGCGCTATAACTCTCTTTGCTTTCATTCAGCCAGCTTCTATTTCTATCTAAACAATTCGCATTTGAACTGCCTAGACCCGATAAGATTCGACACTTATTGCTGTCCGCACCCTGTTATCAGAAAATCAGATATCAAAAGTACAAACTAATCAACAATAAATAATAGACCTTTTCAGTCCAGATACTTATACATACGGCCTTAACTCTGTTCATAACCCCAAAGGAGAATATTATGTTCGCTCCCAAAAAAGTTTTAAGCGTATGTTCAGCAATTCTTATGATCCTGATTCTTGCAAGCTCTGCTTTTGCCATAAAAGACCAATATAACTACATGAATGGAGATTCATTACAGAATGCTCTTGATCAGAGTGCCGCAATCGCAATCGTTGACATTCGGGTTGCAGACCAGTTCAAAGATCACCACATCAAAGGGGCTATTCAAACTTGCGCCTATCCCGTTAAATCAAGTGCAGACACAGCTAAACTTGATGCTTCCATTTCAGACCTCAAAACAGGAACACAACCTGTTGTTGTTATCTGTCCGCGCGGTCAAAGCGGAGCTGAACGCACTGTTGATTACCTTAACGCAAACGGAATCCCTTCCTACCGCCTGTTTATCCTGACGAACGGTCAGGACGGCTGGAAGCACGCTGTTGAATCCAAATAAATTCTCGATATCATAAAACTGAAAAGGGTCGGCAGGTTTTCCTGCCGACCCTTTTTTTTATAGCAAAACTTGCCTGCCTCACCCAAAAGAAACTACAGTTCTGACATGACATACAAATTAATTATACTTTGCGTCTTAGCCATACTGGCAGTTGTTTTCATATCAGCCTGCTCCGCCAATAAACCTAAAAATCTCGGTATTACAAACGGGAAATTTTCAGCATGTCCGTCCAGCCCCAATTGTGTTTCATCACAAGCATCAGATGAAAATCACAAAATAGCCCCACTGAAAGCACATGGCGAGCTTGCTACAGTAATGGCAAATCTTAAGGAGAACATTAAACAAATGGATGGAAGCAAAGTGATAAAGCTGGAAGGAGCTTATCTTCACGCTGAATTTACCAGCAATATTATGCGCTTCGTAGATGATCTGGAATGTTTTTACGATAAAGACAATAACAAAATAGAGGTTCGTTCAGCATCACGAATCGGATATTCAGACTTTTCCGCCAATAGAAAAAGAATTGAAACCCTGCGAACTATCTTCGAAAAAAAACAATAGTCTCTCAACCATAACACAAACTGCCACCACGTAAGCGGCGCAAAAAAACCTCAAGCTCGAAACGTATTCTTAATACGTGAGAATTTGAGGTTTTTGCAGCAACGCTGTAATCGGATGCTTTTCAGCCGTCTACAAAAGTTCGCCGCCATCGCTCGACCTGTATTTCAAGGAAGCAACAGCGGCTGTTGGCGGAGACTAATGGGGAAATTCCCCTCAGCCCCCTGTACTTATAATATAAGCACGATTTATTTTTTTTCAATACTTGCGAACGCACAATGATTGTGAATTGATTCAAAACTTTCTACATCAACTTTATACCATATTACTTTAGGCTGTTTTTCTAACCCCTTAGCAACGTTCCTAACAACATCTTCTACAAACGTAGGATTTGCAAAAGAATCTTCAGTCACATATTTTTCGTCTTCTCTTTTAAGAAGTGAGTAAACTTGAGAGGAACCTGAAGCTTCCGCTATTTCTATAAGATCTTCTATCCAAACAAACCCTTTCGAACGCGTTTTAATATGTATGACCGCCCGCTGACTATGTGCGCCCTCATCACTGATTGCTTTTGAACAGGGACAAACGGTCATTACGGGAACTTTCACACCGAGAGTAAACTCCAGATGCCCGCCGATCAATTCTCCTTCAACGGAACAGTCGTAACTCATGAACCCTTTACGTCCGCTGACAGGGGAAGTTTTTTTCAAACAATAAGGAAAACACAGTTTTGCATGAGCACTCTTAGCTTCCAGCCTTTTTAAAATATCGTTGAGAAGATTAAAGAAGCTTTTATAGTCCAATTCTTCGGACCAATCTTCAAGCGCTTCAATAAACCTACTCATATGCGTACCCTTAAAATGGGCCGGCAGATCAACCGAAAGAGTAACTTTAGCCATTGTATGCTGGCTTTTTGATGCACGATCCCGCACGACCAGAGGCAGGGTAAGGTCACGAACTCCGACTCTGTCGATTGACATGGCTACTTGAGAGGGACCGTTTTGAACGTCTTCCATTTTACTCCATCGGCATCACAGCGCTGATGCCTTATTTGATACGTCCGCAAAACTGTCGTACGGGTATCCATGCTGATAATTTTATAAAATATTTAAAGTACTTTAAATTTAAACGAGAGTTTCACCGGTGGTAGTCAGACCGAGCTTGCCGTGCTTGACTCCTTTGGTAGAAATAAGCCTGTGAGCAAGTTCTTTGATCTCCTTGCCGTCACCTTTCAGAACAAGAACTTCCAGACAGTTGTCATGATCTAAATGAACATGCAGCGTGGACAAAATCATGCCATGGCTGTCATGCTGCAACTCGGTGAGTCTCTGAGAAAGACCGCTTTGATGATGATCGTAAACCAGAGAAAGAGTTCCGGCCATTTCACCGTCAGTCTCATCCCATTCTTTTTCAACAAGCATATTACGAATAAGATCTCTGATTGCCTCAGAACGGGTCTGATAACTTTTTTCATCACAAAGCTTATCGAACTTTTCCAGCAAATCTGAATCTAGAGAAACCCCGAAACGTATAGTTTTACCCATTTTAGTCCTCCTTATATATTAGATATGCCGGGAACAACTTCCCGAATATTAACAGTCATTTCAGCATTACAGCAGGCTGCTTTTTCAGTCAGAGGTAAAGAAGTTTTCCAGCCGAGACTCTCAAGCCGCTCCCAGACGGGAGTTGAAACGTCTCTCACCGGTTCAGCCATCCAGATAGTTCCTTCAGGTTTTAACACCTGCCTGAACAATTTTTCCAGCGGCTCAAAAAATCTTTTCTCATAAAGAATGTCACCGCCCCAGATATAATCAAATGAATTCTCAGCTAAGGCCATCTCCCGCCAGTCCATCTGCAACCAAAGCGGCTGAGTCGTTCCGTTCAGGACGGCATTATCTTTTGCGAAAATAAGGGGAGGATATTCATAATCGAAAGCAACGACTTCTGCCCCGAGCGATGCACCTATAATGGCGGTTAAACCAAGGCCGCATCCAAGATCAAGACACTTCTTACCTTTAATTAAAGAACGATTCCGATAAAGCCATTCACCGAGCAAAACACTTGCGGGCCAAAGCTCTGCCCAATACGGTAAACGTTCGTCATCACCGAAATCATCTTCACCGATAGAGTTCCATAAACTCTCAAGATCGGCAGTTCGTTCAATCTTCCAATCGCGACCTGCGGTGCTGACTGAAATTATTTCTCTATCACCTGAAACCCAATCCATTAAGGGCTACTCCCAAAAAAATAACTTATTATTTCATGAACATTTCATAAACAACGAAAAGCGACTATGTTCCTTTGCGTATGCTTTTCTTCGCCAAAAGACAAGCAAGAGTAACACGCTTATATTGGTTACCAATTAGACAAATATTGTACTTTTTCTTTGTCGGCTAATTTTATAAGGTAATTATCTTGAATTACTCTATCCGTAAGACTTTTATTTCTTAAGCAGGAATGCTATCAGAAGAAAGTCCTTACAAAGGACCACTCAAAATAACTTAAATCAAGAGCACTCATAGAGGAGGCTTTATGATCCCTCAGGAACTTCTTTACGCCAAATCTCACGAATGGCTCAAAGTCGAAGGCGAAAACGGAACCATCGGTATCACCCACTTTGCTCAGGAACAGCTTGGTGATCTCACTTTCATCGAGTTACCACAGAAAGGAGATACATTTGAAGCTGGAGACGAATTCGGATCTATCGAATCGGTTAAAGCTGCCAGCGAAGTATATGCACCTGTTGCGTGTGAAGTAATCGCTGTAAATGAGAGTCTTGAAGACGCTCCTGAAAAAGTGAATGACGATCCTTATGGAGAAGGCTGGCTGATCAAAGTTAAAATCACCGGACCTACTGAAGATCTTATGGACGCATCAGCCTATCAGGAAGTAACAGAAGAAGATGCCCACTAATCCGGACATATCATACATTATATAATAAACTGAATCTTCCCCGCCAGCCGCTTTAGGCATGCGGGGAAGTAACTTTTTCATCGGAGGACTAAATGCCTTACGTACCCCATTCCCCGGAACAAGTACGGGAAATGCTTGAAGTGATCGGCGTAAACTCCGTGGATGACTTGTTTGCTGAAATTCCGGCAGAACTAAGACCTAAAAGCTTTAACCTTCCTAAAGGCAACAGCGAAATGGCCGTTTTGCAAAAAATGGAACAACTGGCTGCAAGAAATACCACAGATCTCACAAGTTTTCTCGGCGCCGGATTTTACGACCACTTCATCCCTACCGCAGTTGATGCACTTGTTTCCCGCAGCGAATTTTACACAGCATATACTCCGTATCAGCCCGAAGCTTCTCAAGGAACTTTGCAGGCCATTTTTGAGTACCAGACTGCAATGGCAAGACTTATGGATCTTGATTATGCCAATGCGTCTGTATATGACGGTGGTACAGCTTTATACGAAGCAACCCTCATGGCTGTACGCAAAACAAAACGCCGCAAAATCATTGTGAGTGAAGCACTCAACCCCATTTACAGGGTTATGCTTGACTCATATACAACCAATCTGAACCTTGAACTTGTCACAGTACCGCACAATCACGGCCGTACAAACATCAAGTCATTTACAGCCGCAATCGATAACGATACCGCCGCCGTAATCGTTCAGAATCCCAACTTTTTCGGATCAGTGAATGACTTCACCAACCTTTTCGCAACAGCCCACGAACATAAAGCTATTGCAATCATGTCGACCTATCCAGTATTGCAGGCAGTCTTAAAGACACCTGGAGAGATGGGCGCTGATATTGCTGTTGCAGAAGGACAGAGTGTAGGACAGCCTCTTTCATTCGGTGGACCTTACCTTGGAATAATGACCTGTACCAAAGCTCTTATTCGTCAGATGCCCGGCCGCATAGCCGGACGTACTGAAGACAGTGAAGGCAGGACTGGTTATGTTCTGACTCTTCAAGCAAGAGAACAGCACATCAGAAGACACAAAGCGACCTCAAACATCTGCTCTAATCAGGCATTATGCGCACTTCGTACTCTGATCCATCTCTGTCTGCTCGGTGAAGAAGGCTTGCATCGTACAGCGCTGCTTTCAATCGAGCGTGCTCATTACGCATCCGAAAGACTCACCGCCATTCCCGGAGTGGAACTTTTCACTAAAGGCCCGTTCGGTAACGAGTTTGCAATAACTCTTCCGGTCAACGCCTTTGAAGTTATCGACAAACTTACAAAACGCGGAATAATCCCCGGCTTCCCGCTGGGACGCTACTACGAAGGTCTTGAAAACGAACTGCTCGTAGCATGCACTGAAAAGACCACGGAAGAACAAATCGGCATCTTTGCTGAAATACTGCGGGGGGAACTCTAATGGGAACCGTATTCAAAAAATCCGTACCCGGACGTGAAGGTGTGTGGCCTGAAAAGCCTGCAACCAAGGTAGAATACTATATTCCGTCTGAACTGCTGCGCAAAGGCTCAGGCATGCCGTCCCTTTCCGAGCTTGATGTTGTTCGCCATTTCACTAAATTGTCCATGAAAAACTACGGGGTGGACTCCAATTTCTACCCCCTTGGTTCATGCACAATGAAATACAATCCTAAATTCACAGAGCAGGTTGCTGCTCTGCCCGGTTTCGCAAGACTGCATCCGGCAGTATCTCAGCTCAAAGGAGCCGGTCATCTTTGCCAGGGAGCGCTCGAAGTTATTTTCGAGACCGAAAGGTTGCTGAGTGAACTCTGCGGTATGGCTGACTTCACCATGCATCCCATGGCTGGAGCACACGGCGAACTGACAGGTGTAATGCTCATAGCCGCTTATCATAGAGATAAAGGCAATAAAAAAACTAAAGTTATCTGCCCTGATTCAGCTCACGGAACCAACCCCGCATCAGCAACAATTGCCGGATACGAGGTTGTCTCTGTTGAATCACATGACGGAATCATCACTCCCGAAGCTCTCGCTGAAGTTCTTGATGACGACGTCGCAGCGGTTATGATGACTTGCCCTAACACCTTGGGTCTGTTCGAAAAACACCTACCTGAAATTGTCAAAATGATTCATGATAAAGACGCTCTTCTTTACTATGACGGCGCAAATATGAATGCCGTTATGGGAAAAATGCGCGTAGGGGATGCCGGATTTGATGTTGTTCATCTAAATCTGCATAAAACTCTCGCCACTCCTCACGGCGGAGGCGGTCCCGGTTCCGGGCCTGTCGGTGTATGCGAAAAACTGACTCCTTTCCTGCCTATTTCCCGCGTGAAAAAGCTTGAAGACGGTCAGTACTACCTCTCCTACGATGCTCCTAAATCAATCGGATACGTAGCTCCTTTCTATGGTAATTTCGGTGTTTATCTAAAGGCTTACGCCTACATGCTCCGCTTAGGCCGCAAAGGTCTTATCAGAGCAACTGAAAATGCTGTTCTCAATGCAAACTACATGCGCAAAAGACTCGAAAAATACTTTGAGATTCCTTACAACCGCATCTGTATGCACGAATTCGTTCTTTCAGCAGTAAATCAGGCCAAAAACGGAGTACGCGCTCTGGATGTGGCAAAGGCTCTTCTCGACAAGGGACATCATGCCCCTACCATCTACTTCCCGCTTATTGTTAAGGAATGTATGATGATTGAGCCGACTGAAACTGAAAGTAAAGAAACTCTCGACCTATTCGTTAATGATCTGATTGAAATTGCAAAGCTTGCAAACCAAAATCCTGATTTTATCAAGAACGCCCCTGTTACTCTTCCAGTCAGTAGACTGGATGAGACAAAAGCTGCGCGCGACATGGTGATCACTGATGACATTAAATAATTTACCAACCGGAATCCGTTCCTACGACCTCGTGGTCGTAGGAGCCGGGCCGGGCGGCTTTGACGCAGCAACAGAAGCTGCGACATTCGGAATCAAAGTTGCCTTGGTAGAAAAAGATCTTCTCGGCGGAACCTGTCTGAATGTAGGATGCATCCCCACAAAACTTTATCTCGGCGCAACTTCTCCGGTTGAAGACCTTGCTGCGCAGGTCAAAGCTAGAGTTGCGACAGGTGAAATAAAAATAAATTTTGAAGCTCTTTGCACAAAAAAAGACCGCTTTATCGGTGCAACCCGTAAAGCAATGGCGCAAAAGCTTAAAGCTCTGGGGATAGATTTCTACCCCGCTACAGCAAAAATAATTGAACAAGGAAAAATAGAAGTTTCCCACCCGAACGAAACCGCTATTTTAGAATATAAAAATCTTGTACTGGCGACAGGTTCGCATCCCACTGTTTTCCCTGGGCTAGAGCCTGACAATGAGACGGTTTTAGACAACACAGGCTTTCTTGCTCTCACTGAAATGCCTGAATCTCTTCTAGTCATCGGAGCAGGTTTTATCGGTTTGGAAATGGCTCAAATTGCCCATAGAACCGGAACTAAAATTACAGTTGTGGACGCTCTTGACAGAATCGCTGTGTATGAAGATCCAGAAGTATCCAAAACGTTGCGCTCTGTTTTCAAGCGTCATAAATGGGACATCAGACTGGGCGTGAAAGTAAAATCCGTTACTGCTGAAAACGGCAAAGCTGTTTTGCGCACCGAAGACGGTGATGAAATAATCGCGGATAAAGCTCTGATTGCCATTGGACGACGCCCTAATTCGAAAGACCTAGGTCTCGAAAACTGCGGAGCTTCAACCGTAGGTCCCGGCTTTGTGAAGGTTGATGAAAACCTTGAAGCAGCACCGAATATTTATGCGATCGGAGACTTAAACGGTAAAACGCTGCTTGCTCACGCAGCCAGCCATCAAGCCGGATATGTTGTGCGCAGGATTACCGGAAAAGACAAAGGTCCGTACACTCATGCTCCCATCCCTTCAATTCTCTATGGATCACCCGAAACCATGCGTGTCGGGCAGATGGTCAGCGACCTTGAAGGAAAAGGTGAGATAAAAGTATCTTCGTTCCAGTTGGTAGCCAATCCCATTGCGCAGTCATATGCCGCAACTCAGGGCTTTGTGAAGGTGGTATGGCTGGATGATAAAGTAGTAGGAATTACCGCTGTAGGACACCATGTGTCCGGCTTCACGACTGCTGCTGCTATGATTGTTCAAGAAGCATGGACTGAAGAAGATCTGCACAAAGTAATTTTCCCGCACCCTTCACTTGATGAAGCTTTACTCGGTGCTTTGAAAGCGGAGAAACAACCTCCTAAATAATTTCAAAGCAGCATTGCAGAAGACTAATCCAAATGTTATTCTAAATCCCGTTGAAGACTAATCTTCAGCGGGATTTTCTTTTAAGGAGCCTGCTTTGCCGAAAATAATATTCGCAATTATGACTCTGCTGTTGTGCCTCACATCTCTTCCTGTAAATGCGAAAGACAAAATAACTTTCGCCACTCAGGATTTTCCACCGTTTTCATATTTAGAAAATGGCGAAGTCCAAGGCCCCGGTGCGGCAATCATTAAAAAAATCTGTGTGAAGTTGGAGACCAACTATGAAATCATACTGCGACCTTGGAGAAGATCGCAAAGCATGTTTAAAAAAGGTGAAGTGCAAGCTCTTTTTTTAATAGGAAAAAACAAACAAAGAGAATCATGGATGACATTTTCACTCCCGATTCTTAATACCCAATATGGCTTTTTTGAATGTACGACAACACCAATCAATTATAAAAACATCTACAGCCTCAGAGGCAAGCGCGTAGGAGTATACGGTCCTTCAAACACATCAAATGAGCTCATAAAAATAAGTAAGCCACTCAGAGGAAGAATCAGTATTGATACAACTCCAGACGACATAGCTCCTTTCAAAAAACTTTCTAAATGCCGTGTTGATGCAGTCTATTCCAATAAGGAGGTAGGCTTTGCAATGATCGAAAAACTAAATCTTGATAACATCCAGTTCGCAGGAGCTAATAAAAATATAAATTACTACATTGGTTTTTCCAAAGAATTCGCTCCTCCTGAATTTGTAAAAAAATTCAACAAGGAACTGGAAAACATGAAAAAGACAGGAGAACTTCAGCTGATATTAGATAAATTCGGGATGCAGGCTGCGCACGAAGAGCAATAACCTTCATGCGGTCTCAACCGTTTAGATCTCTCCCAAGGCATATTTTTCTACTTCGTCCAATCGTTGCAAGTAATCTTCTGTATAAAGCGGCCCGTTTGCGGTAAACGCAATCACATTTTTTCGATGAGCCTGACACCACTGCGAAAGATCTGGATTTCTCCAGATTCGGCCATATGTTTTAATCATATGCAATGTGTTGTGGCATACTGGTGTGTATTCAGCCGTCCTGACCAGCAACGCTGTATAATCCTTCTCAAGATTAACAAAAAATTTACCTATTGCGCTAGCGCATAGATAATTTGCTCCTGATGCGAGCATTTTGAGTAGCTCTTCCTCAGAATATTTTACAGGCTGCCACGGATGATTCCACTCATCCGGTTTCACTTCATTTGCGGAATAACTGATTTTACCATTCTCGATAAACTCTGTTATCTTAGCTGCTAAAACAGGCCACGTTGAACCGACATGTTCAATATCACGGCTGGCATGAATACCTGTTACCACATTATTTTCTTCCGCTAATTTAAACTTCAAAAAAGGACAGTGAGCTTCAATTTTTTTCTCGGACGAAGCCCATATTCCGGCAAAAACTCTGTCCATATCAACGACATTTAAATCAGAAATATTGTTTTCCCAGCGATTGAATATTGCACCGCTGTATTTCCACAAATCGTTCCATCCCTCAAGATAGGAATAAGGTTCGGGACCGAACGCCGGAAAATGGGAAAGTCTTGAAACAACCAGAATAGGCACCAAAGGAAATTTTTCGCGAATATTCTTGAGCATTTCCTCGTATCGCTTCATATAGGTAGCAGGATTTACCTGAATCATACCGAATCCAGCTTTCATCCATTCCTCAAGAGCTGGATGATATGTCCATGCCTTAGGATCAATAAAGAATATATATTTCTGGGTATTATTAATAAAAAGTGGACTGCTTTCATGGAACAGATTAATTACAATAGCTTCCGGTTCCGGCTCAGCAGAAGAAATCATTTCAAACTGGTTGGAAAGACTGCGGTCATGATAAAAATCTGCAAGTCCGAGATTTACATCTTTATCAAGTAACTCTTGCGGAATAATACCGGGAGAACTGTTATATGTAAAAGGTGAAGCTAACACTTTGTACACGCAATCATACCCCAGTTTGCTAACAGCACGACTGAGGAAATCCATTTGACAGTTTCCTAAAAAGTAAAGCATTTTAAATCCTGACTAATTGTTGAAAAGTTATTTTCGCAGAACATTAATTTAAATTCACCTTATTGCCGGCACACAGTCAAGAGTTTGTAAAAATGACAAATATTACAGTTGAAACGTTTGTTCTCGGCCCTCTAGAAACAAACTGTTACCTGCTGACCTACGGCAAAGAGGCAATTGTAATAGACTGTGCTCCGGAGCCGCAACCCCTTTTAGAGGCGATCAAAGGCAGAAATCTCAATCTTAAGTCCATCTACCTGACTCATATGCATTTAGATCATATCGGAGGAGTGAGTGAACTGCAAAAAATGACCGGAGCTCAGATTTATGGGAACATCGAAGATCACTACCTGAACGAAGTGTCTTTCTCATACGGAGGATCAAAAGAATTTCCACATCTTTTAGACTTCGAAGTAACCGACCTGAAGCCCGGAAAACAGTTTATATTTGATCAACCAATGATGGTACTCGCCACGCCCGGTCATACCGTCGGCAGTCTTTCATTTTTTTTCCCGGCACTTAGCTGTGTATTCGTCGGAGATTTAATATTCATGATAGCTGTAGGTAGAACAGACTTTCCCGGCGGTGACAGCGAAACTTTATTGAATTCCATCAGAACCAGAATATTCATTCTTCCGGACGAAACACAAATTTATCCAGGTCACGGCCCTATGACCTCAGTCATTCACGAAAAGAAAAACAATCCGCTTTTTACATAAAAAACAGCCCCGCACGGCATGCCGTGCGGGGCTGAGTAATAACTAGTATTTGAGCCCGAGTTCATTTTTAATAAATGCAAAGTCGATATGCGACTCAACAAGCTCAACTCCGTGCTTGATTTTGGCAGGTTCACGCAGTTTATGACGCGAAAGAATGTCTTCCATTTTTTTCGCTACAGAAAAAGTGTCATCCCTCACTACAATGATTGGAGTCCCCAAAACTTCTGAACGAGTTAAAATAATATCATTCGGATAAAGATTTCCGGTCAGCACTAGACAGGGGCATTCTCCCTCAAGCGCAACAAGCTGAACATCTGATCTGTCTCCGCCTACAATCACAGCGGAATTACGATGCTTACGAAAATGAGTCATAAAATTTTCGACCTGCATAGTTCCAATCAAAAAGCTTTCCACAGGCTGATCTTTTTTACTATGAGCCGAAATAATCTTACCACCCAGATGCTCTGCAAGATCACAAACTTTTATGGTTCCCATGAGCGAATCTTTAGGGATTACGCCCAGCACTTTAACTCCTTTTCTTTCAAGAAAAGGTTTAATGAGTGAGGTTATTTCATCCATGAAAGTAGGAGGAATATCATTCAGAATAACCCCGATCATATTATCACCGAGGGTTTCTTTGAGTACCACCAGATAGTCGTAGTTCAACTCTTTCTGAAATCTATCAATAACAATGCATTTAATTCCCAGAGTTTTAACAAGGTGAACCCCGTCTACCCCGCAATATTTGCCGGAATACATGGAACCTGACCCTGCAACCAGAGTAAGATCTTTGTCCGCGCTTATTTTTTCGTAAGCCTGAACAATAGGCTCAACGTGGTCTTCACATCTTCCATTAAAAGCCTGAACCTTAAAATCATGGGTAACTACAACCGGAGTAACTACTTTAGCCGGGTTGGAAACACCTAAAACCTCTTGAAGGAAAAAAGCGTCTTCGTCGCCGAGACACCCGTCAACTTCAACTGGAATAGCTCCAACCGGTTTCATGTAACCAAGACTGACGCCTGCTTTCTGAAAATACAGACCAAGTCCCATAACGATCATATTCTTACCGGAATATCCGCTGGTGGAGCCTATATATAAACCGGGCATGAAAGTTACTCCTTAAATTTTAAATTTTAACCGATGGTCATACGCATATTGGCGACAACCGCCCCATCCGGTCCCACAATAATGGGGCTGAATTCTGCTTCCTGAATCTCCGGTAGATCTGATGCCATCTGAGAAACCATGAGCAATATATCTTCCAACGCCCCTAAATCTATTGCGGCTCCAGATCTGGCTCCGCGCAAAATAGGATACGCCGCTATTTCGCGAATCATTTCCTGTGCATCGTTAAGAGCGAGAGGAGCCAGTCTTGATGAAACATCACCAAGCATATCAGCATGAATGCCCCCAAGAGAGAACCGGATAAGCGGTCCGAACTGGGCATCACGCCTGAAAGAAATTATAACTTCATGCGAATCTTTCGGTCCCATGGCCTGAACAAGACAACCTGTAATATAGGCATCTTTACATCTTCTGGCGGCACGGGAAGTTATCTCTAAAAAGGCCCTTCGCAGTTCCTGCGGAGTATTGAGATCCGTAACAACCAGCCCAAGCTCTTCTTTTCTGGATATCTGCGGCGAAGCAACCTTAAGAACCACAGGGTATCCGATCCGTTTAGCAGCCTTGGCTGCCTGATTCGATGTACGGGCCAGAACCGTTTCGGGGACCGGAAGCTCATAAGCCGAAGCCAGATGCTGTGCATCAAGCTCGACAAGCTCCATCAGACCAATTCTTCTGGAATTAGCTACAATGCTTTGCGCTTTTGAAATATCCCGCCTGAAACAAACCTCAATGGGCCAATCTTTATTCTGCCATCTGTAACAGCGAGTCATGGCGTCAAGGCTCCTGACTGCGGCTTCCGGAAAATCATAACACGGAATTCCTCCGTCACGGAGTAAATTTCTTGCCCCGGCAACAGAATGCCCCCCCATAAAACATGTAACTATCGGCTTAGAAGAATCCATCGCCGCAACAAGTATATCAGCGGCAACTTTTTCCACCTCAGCAACAATATTCGCAGCAGGGGTAAGAATTACCAGCACAGAATCAAAAGCATCATCCTCAATAACGGCTCTAAGCGTCTTTGCATATGTTTCAGATGTTGCATCACCTATCATATCAATAGGATTGTACAGTGCCGCATAAGGCTTAAGAAAACCTTTCATTTTATCAATAGTTGCATTGGAAGGGCGCGAAACCGTGAGGCTACCCTTTTCACACATATCAGCAGCAATAATTCCGGGGCCGCCTGAATTAGTAACAATTGCAACACTGCCACCCTTTGGAAGAGGCTGACAGGAAAAAGCATGAGCGAGGTTGAACATATCCTCGATATCAACAGCTTGTAAAACTCCGGCTTGACGGAAAGCAGCATTGTATGCGCTTGTAGTTCCTGTTAAAGCTCCTGAGTGAGCGGATGCCGCCCTTGCGCCGGCGGAAGTCCCTCCGGCACGAAGCAGAATCAAAGGTTTCTTGCAGGTGGCATCATAAGCTACCCGTAAAAAGTCCTGTCCGTCTTCAAGAGTTTCACAATAACCAACGACAACTTTCGTGTCAGGATCATTAGAAAGGTATCTGAGCATTGTGGCTTCACTGAGAACAGCCTTGTTGCCCAGACTTATAAACTTAGAAAAACCGACACCTTCGCTGTTGGCCCAGTCCAAGGCTGTATTACAAAGGGCTCCGGATTGAGAAAAAAATGCAATGTTTCCCTGCTTCGTGTAATCTGCAGACAGACTTGCGTTAAGTGACAGAGTTGGATTCATAAGTCCGAGACAATTCGGTCCTAATATAATCATACCGGTTTTTTTAGCGATTTTGGCAAGACGCTGCTCAAGGATATACCCTTCGCGTCCTGTCTCTCCAAAGCCGGAACTCGTTACTATTGCTGCACGAACAGGAAGTTCGCAGAGCATTTCCACAGCACCGAGAACCTCCGCAGGAGACAGACAGATAACAGCCAAATCAGTAAAACGGGGAATCTCGGAAATTGAAGAAAAAGCCTTTATTCCGAGAACTTCTTCACCTTCGGCATTGACTGGAAAGATTTTGCCCTTATATCCTGAGGCAAGAAGATTAGACGCAACAATGGTACCGGGATCATCCTGATCTGCGGTAGCCCCGATAATGGCGATAGATGTCGGCTCAAATAGAGCCTCTAATGAAGAATAAGAATACATTTTTAATTTTACTATAAATTTAAGCAGGTTTTTATGGAAGAAGAGTACTTACGCCTCCAGCAATGTATCCACTATCGATTTTCGCAAGTCAAGCATTTAGCCACGGCATTAACCCACAGTTCATGGGCAAATGAGCAAGTTGAACCGTGTGAAGATAATGAAAGACTCGAATTCTTAGGAGACGCAGTTCTTGAATTATGCGTAACCGAAGAACTTTTCAAGCGTTTTCAAGAAGCCCATGAAGGACAGTTAACCAAAATTAGATCTAAACTGGTTAAGGAAAAAAGTCTTTCAATAATCGCCCTTGAATTGGGATTAAATTACTTTTTGCGACTTGGCAAAGGAGAGGAGTCTCAAGGTGGCAGGCTGCGAGCGTCTCTGCTGGCTGACACAATGGAGGCTGTTATAGGAGCTGTTTTCCTTGATGGCGGCTATCATGAGGCTTGTAGTTTCATCCATAGACTGTTTGAAGATAAATGGCCTGAAACTTTCAAGATTGAAACTTCTAAAGATTTTAAAAGCAAACTTCAGGAAATAACACAGGATGTATTTAAAGAGCGCCCTACATACATGCTTACAGGTACCAAAGGCCCCGAGCATGAAAAAATATTTCAGGTAGTCTTAAATCTTCCGAGTGGAAAAACTTTTGAGGCTGAAGGGACAAGTCTGAAAAAGGCTGAACAGACAGCGGCTGCAACTGCAATTGTTTACTTAAATTCTCAAAAGACTGAAGACTGATTATTCTAGACTGCCTTCAATTCTTCTTCTGATTTCGTCTTGCTTTTATCTGCTTAAAAAAGGTCAAGGACCGGGAGATGGTGATCAGCCATCTCCACAGTCCTTAATCGTCACCCAATATGTCAAGCGTTATCCGCCTATGAGCTGCATTGCCATCTTCGGTAGCGAGTTAGCCTGTGACAGCATTGCCACCGCGGCCTGTGTGAGAATCTGGTTACGAACAAATTCAGTCATTTCGCTTGCTACGTCGACGTCGGAGATACGAGATTCCGATGCCTGAACGTTTTCAGCCTGAATTGAAAGGTTGGTGATGGTATTTTCCAACCTGTTCTGCATAGCACCGAGATTCGCACGGATCTTATCTTTTGAAATAATTGCGTTCTGAATCTTATCCAGAGCCTGCTGGGCCAAAGCCTGAGTTGAAATCGCGGTGTTTACACCGAGAGCAGAGGCTGTGGAAGTGCCGACTGAAATATAATAGTAATCTTCAGAAGAATCGTTGCCGGTTCCGAAGTGAACCTTCATAGGTCCTGTTGCGTGCAACCCATTACCGTTATGGGCAGAAGCCGCTCCGGAAAGGTTACCGTTTAACAGATGAATTCCGTTGAAATCTGTTGCGTTTGCAATACGGGTAATTTCCGATGCCATTGCCTGAAATTCAGAATCGATAATCAGGCGCTGATCGGAGTTATAAGTACCGGTAGATGCCTGAGTTGCAAGTTCTTTCATGCGGATGAGCTTTTCATCGATAACCTGCAATGCTCCGTCTGCGGTCTGAATCATGGAAATCGCGTCATTGGCGTTTCTCATACCCTGATTCAGAGATTTAACATCAGCACGCATAAGTTCGCGAATTGCCAGTCCGGCAGCATCATCAGCTGCGGTTCCGACTCTCAAGCCAGATGAAAGGCGCCGGGTGGAGACGCCGAGATTGCCGTACGCTGTATCGAGATTGCGTTGGGCGGTCATGGCCATAAGGTTGTGGTTAATGACTAAGGACATATCTGAACCTCCTTGTTGTTCACAAAAATCCGTTTTGTTAACCAACATAAAGCAACGGTAATGCCAAAAACACTTTTACTAACTAATATAAAGACTTATAAGCGTAGATAAAGTCTAGACTTCAAAAAAAGAGCAATATCGGTCAATTTTTACCAACAGTTCGCAATAGAACATGTCAATTTTTTCCCTACCGCATTTACCACGCAAAAAAATCCATAACCATACGATTTTTATGTTTTTTAAATTTAATCGCAAATATGGATAGCTTAATAAAGAGGGCTACGGGTGAAATAAAAAGCATTTGCATGAGTCAGTATTCCGGCAGGCTTAAAAAAAATAATCCCCGCTTCCGATACGGCACGATCGGGAGCGAGGATTACTGGTACCTGTGCAACCAGGGGAGTCATTCCCGGCTACGGAGGTTGTAAGAAAGGAGCTTTCTTATATTTTCAGCATCTTATCAGGACACATTAGTGACTATTAGCGCTTGAGCTGGATGAGTTCACCCATCATTGTATCGGTTGTTGTGATAACCTTCGAGTTCGCCTGGAAACCGCGCTGGGTGGTAATCATATTTACAAATTCCACTGCAAGGTCAACGTTTGAAGCCTCAAGGGAGTTTGAAGCAATTGACCCTTTACCACCGCTATTCGGCAAGCCGGTCAACGCGTCACCCGATTCTCTGGTTTCAGAGAAGAGGTTACCACCTTCCCGACGAAGTCCCCATCTATTATTGAAGTCGGCAAGAGTTAAAACATATAATTCAAGTATTTGTCCGTTTGAATATCGCCCTGTCAGAACACCGTCCCTGCTTACAGATACATTCTGCAGGAATCCTGCGGTATACCCATCCTGAGACTGGAATAGTGTGGTTGAACCGGTGCTGTAACTGGTTGTTGACAGTGCACTTTTCTCAACCTCACCAAAATTAGGTATCCGGCTGACATCGGTAATATCTGTTCCCAGCTGACCGGCATTTGAGATTGTAGCTGATCCAGTATTCCACCCTTTGGTAATTCCACTTCCTGACAGATCCTGATTACTCAAACCAAAGTTCATTTCAATCGTAGTCGGACTGACTGAGTCAGTAAAACTGGCGTTTGAGGTTGACAAAAAGTTAGCTGTCAGAACAGGAAGACCATTTTGCGAGAAGTTCGCAAGTGTCCAATTTGACAAAGTCTTGATCCCTGCCCCGCTTACGCCGCTCTTAAGTGTGAATGCAGACACCCCGGTCAGATCACCGGCAGCGTTAAAAGTCATAGTTCCGGTCATAAGCAAGCCGGCTGCAGAGGAAGTAGCAAAAGAGGAGGTTCCACTAATGAGACGTCCATCTTCATTAGGCTGGCTGGTAACAATAAATTCCCAAACCTTTTTACCACCGGCATTACTGAGTGTAACCTGATCAAAATAAGTTGTTACATTATGAGAAGAACCGTTGGCATCATAGACCTTAATAGTCGACTGATACCCGTAAAGGGAATCACCGAGTGGTGGATCTGCGGTGCCATCCCAAGCTTCAAATAATGAGAAATAAGGATTGGTCGCGCTTGTTGCGTGACTTGCATCCCCGGAATCAAGGTTGGTAATCATATTGACGCGGCTGGTAGCCAGCGGGGCAGACTGAAAATTTTCTAATCTGATGTCAGTTGGAACACCTACAGTTCTTACTGCATTAGATGCGGTCGTTGTATCTCCGGTAGCAATACCGCCGGATGATTTCTGAACCTGCCATCCCTGCAAAACGTATCCATGCGGATCAGTCAGGTAACCGTCTTTATCGAAACGAAAGTTACCAGCTCTACTGTAATAAGTAGATTCGTCTTCCTTAGGCTTTACTATAAAGAATCCGCTTCCGCCGATTGCAAGGTCAGTTGATTCAGAAGTTGTTTCAAATGAACCCTGTGCGAAGTCGGCATAAATTGCCCCTACCTGAACGCCGCGACCAACCTGAGCAATACCGGTCGCAGTGGACATATCCTGACTGATAGCGTCTTCAAAATGCATCTTTGCACTTTTAAAACCGACAGTATTAACGTTTGCAATGTTGTTACCGAGAACAGACATCTTATCGCCGTGTGCCTGTAGTCCTGTGATACCTGAGTACAATGATGCTGATAAACCCATGAGAAACCTCCTTTAAGTCCCGTTGACTCGTGGTTGTTTTTAGCTTGAATCCCCGTCAGGAGATTCAGCGACAACCGTGGGACTGACAACTTCTCTAATATTGAGAAAGTTGATGTAACGACCGTCTTTGAGGTGCAGAAACTGTTGACCACCTTCTGAAACGACCCCTGTAACTTCTCCACTTACTTCTGTCTTAACCATTACCGGTTTGCCATTGGCATCTTCCGCCGCCATTGCGATGTTGTAGACACCATCCGATACATCCTTTCCAGACCAGTCCTTTCCGTCCCACTCAAATTCGTAGGTTCCCTCAGCTTTAGAGCCGAGCTGGACTGTCCGGATAAGGTTCTTGTCATTGTCGTAAATATTGATAAATGCGTTTGCTACAGGCTCACCAAGTCCGTAAAAGACCTTGCTGATTTTTCCGTCTGAGCGACTCAGGGAATAACCTTCCGCCTTGACTTCTTTGCCTATGAAGCCAACGGCTGAAACCATCTGTTCCTGAGCCTGATTGCCGGACATACTTTCCAGATTCTTATTAACCTTAGTAAGCTGTTCAAGACTGGAAAACTGCGCCATCTGCGCCATGTATTCTTTGTCTTCCATAGGATTTGCAGGATCTTGATTCTGCATCTGGGTCAAGAGAAGCTTTAAAAAGTCATCTGTACCCAATGAAGATTTATGTTGCGGCGTATTGCTGGCTGCCATATCGGCTTCCGCTCTACCTAATATATTGCTGTATCCTACATATCCCATGACTCTTACCTCTTATTTTTCGTTAAGCGACTATGTGTAGACCGCTTTGGGAAATAGTTGCCGTATGCTCTATATTTTGCATATCCTGGGCCAAAGAGGTTCCGCCGTTTCGTAAAGCCTGCCAACGCTTCTTCATTCCGGCCATCATTTCCTGATAATGAGCACTGTTGTGATCCTGTGCTCCATTCCATGAGGACTGTGTTTCTCTGTCTGCAATACCGGTCTGAACTTCAAGCTTATCCACCTTAAGTCCCTGTTCTTCCAGAGCTAACTTAACGGTTTCAAGTTGTTCTGCGATAACCTTTGCGGTCTCAGGATTCTCTGCCCTGATGGTCGCTTGGACTTCCTTATTCTTAACCTGAATCATAACGTTGACAGTACCAAGATCAAGAGGGTTCAGCGTGAGGGTAATCTGTGATTTTCCCTGTCCTAAGTTCTTGAAAGCCCCTTGCTGGACCTGCTCCAGAATATTTGACCGGGCAGTTTTTTCCCACATTCCAGTGGTTTTTCCTGACTGAGTGGCATGAGCTGCATTCTTAAGAGCGCCCATGGCTCCCCCGCCAAAACCTTCGCCCAAAATCGAAGACTCGCCTTTTGATAACGAAGCATCTGAGAGCTTGCCGAAAAAGTCATTCCAGGTGTTAACATCGTTGGAATCGGAAAGAATATTTTCAAGCCAATGTTTGGCTGTATATTTAGAATCGTTTGCAGCAGAATTATTTTGAGGATTGTTTTGAGGATTATCTTCAAAACCACCCTTAGTCTGATTGCCCAATCCGCTGCCGGAATTATTTTCTGAATTTAACGCATTGTTACCGTTCTGCTTCAACGTTGAATTATCATTAGAGTTCTTAGACATAACAGAATCACCGGCCTCACCATGCATTGCAGGCTTGGAGCTGTCACTGATGTCCTTCCCTATTCCAAGCGAATCGCTGATTACCTTTGCAGAGGCCATACGAACTGTATCAGGTGTTTGATCTGAAGCCTTATCCATCGCACTTTGAAGAGAAAAACTTACCGTCTTGACCAGCTTGAGATCCTTCGCATCCTGAGCTGCACTCTGCTCAGCCAAAGCATCCTTTAAAACAGAAAATCCCTGCTTGATAAGACCTACAGTTGCACCGTCCTTCGTAAGTAACTGGGCAACCTTAGCGCTGTTTTCACCGGAAAGTTTAAAAAGGGAATTCAGAGTCTTTGTTTCCTCTTCAGAAAGCTGAAGAGACTGAGAATCGGAAAGAGCTGCAAGCTTAGCCTGCATCTTCTCAAGAACATCACCCATATTTCCCTTGGAAATACTTACAAGCATAGCCTTAGCTTCATCAGGAGCGAAACCGAGCTTTGAAAAAATAGAGTGCATATTCTGCTGCTGAACCGGGTCTAGGTTAAAACCCTTCACAGACTGCATCATACCGGTAAGTTCGCTGACAAGTTCTCCGTAAGTAAGGCCGCCCTTACTCATTACCTTTTCTTCCAGATCAGCAATATCTTTCTTGTCGATACCATATTCAGTCAGCTCTTCCTTGATTTCATTCCAGTCTTCACGACTGACCTGAAGCTCTTGAGGCTGCTCTTCAACGGACTGAATTGAAATTTCGCGAGCTGTTTCATCTATGTACTCAGAGGCACTTTGAAGCTCATCATTATACGACACATCGTCATACGAAGAACGAATGTCAGCTACAGCTTCCTGCACAGGCTGATAGATACTCTCAAAACCGGCCTGGTTGCTTGAATAGAGAAAATCATCAAACATTGATGAACGATATGAATCTTCAAGCAGGGGAGTCCTGTCTGTAGTTATTTCTAAGTTCTGAGTACTTTGATCAAGATGTGGAAGTATTTTCATTTTCTAGCTCCTCGTGTCATCTTCTTTCACAAGGCGTGCCAAAACTGAAAATACATTATTTCAGGTAGTTACATTAAGATAAAACTAAAAAAGAGGGTACTTTCTTCCCTACGGGGAAAATAGTTCAGTGTGGATTACTTTTCGCTGACAATAGCTGCCAGTCTTTCATAGAGGGATAAAACTTTAATCCATGACGCCCGGTCATAATCATTATTTTGAAGTAAAAGATGAATATATCCAGCAAATTGACGTAATATTAGCGGACATGAGTTCCAGAATGTTTCAGAAAGAGAAGCGCTTTTCGCAAGCCCCTTGCTGAACTCCTTACCGAACCTTGGTAGATGGAAACACATTTTTCGCGCAAGAAGCGGCTGTTGCTCGATCACTTCAGCCCAAATCTTATCTGCGCCACGACTGTCCCACAACCCGAATGCCATACCGAAAAATTCCTGCCAAAATTGACCAAGCCTGTCGCCGGCTTCTGCGGAACGCCCACTTATATGAAGTAAGTTATACACCCCGCTGGCACTTCTGGATGAAGAATAAAGACGCAGTCCCGGCAAATTTGTTTTATGCAAAGCCGCCCGGTCATCACGAATCATACTCTTTGCAACCGTCGCAATGCGCGAGGGAGTGAAAGGATCATGACAATGCAGTCTGTCCCGCACACAGGTCCAGCAACCAAGAGCGCAGCTCATAGTGGACCGCAGCACATAATGATCATTCTGGTAAGGTCCGGTTTCCCAAGGATTAACATTCCCCATGGAAAGATTGAGTACTTTAAGCCCGGACCATGCCGCAAGGTGCATCGGCCCTGTGTCAGGAGTAATAAAAAGCTGTAATGACTGCCCGACCGCGGCAAGCTCTCCGAGATTAAGCTTACCCGTCATATCGAGCACGGGGCCGCCGAAAGTACGGGCGACATCTGCCCCGAGTCCTTTATCAAGAGGTCCACCGAAAAGAACCGGCTTCATTCCCCTTCCAAGGATTTCGGAACAAAGCTTAGCCCAGAATTCTACGCCGGGACGTTTGGATTCCTCACTTGCTCCCAAAAATAGACCTATACGACCGCTCTCCCCCTGCAAAGTTCGGGGATCAGACCACGAAGTCTTCGAAATACGGCTTAACGGGATACAATCCAGTGCATTAAGATCAGCCCAGTGAAAACGGTTATGTCTATTATTCTGCACCACGCTTGCACGGTAAAGCTGCCAGTCTCCGAGGATGCGAACAGTTCCTTCGGAGTCTGTTACGGGGCCGAATTTCGCTTCAGCTCCGAGTTCTCCGGCAAGAGACGCGGCTTGCTCACGTATACTTAAATTTATGATCAGCTCGTACTTTTCTTTACGAAGAAACCCTAAACCCGCCCAAGGAAAATAAGTAACTTTTGGGCTTAAAGGCATCAGCGGCCGGAAAAAATTCTCCTCCGCAACAACCCATATGGGATGACCGGGGTAAGTTCGTTCAAGCCACAGAAAAAGCGGAAAAGAAAGGATTAAATCCCCCATCCGCTGCATCTGAAGAACAAGTATCGGGCGTTTTGACATGAGAGGAGCTTACAGTATTATTTGAGGAAATTCCACGCCCTAGGTCGACCTAACAGTTTTTTCTCTCTACTATATTTATGCTCGGAATCATCACAAAAAAACAGCCCGCTCAAATCACTTTGAACGGGCTGTTTTTATATTTTTAATTATTCAGGCTTATGCTCACACTGCGTCACCGGAACATTCTCGATAACTCCGTCGACTGTTCCTGCGACCGGAGGAAGTCTGAAAAGCTTCCTTATTCCGCGTCTGATATCCTCAAATATCATATAGAAGGAAGGAACCAGAATCAGCGTGATGCCTGTCGCAAAGAGTATCCCGAATCCCAGTGAAATTGCCATCGGGATAAGGAAACGCGCTTGTCTGGATGTTTCAAGAATCATCGGAGCAAGCCCGCCGAATGTCGTTAAGGTCGTCAACAGAATAGGCCGGAAACGGGCCGCTCCTGCTTCGAGAACGGCATCATACGCACAATGCCCTTTCATGCGCATCTTATTAACGTAATCGATAAAGACTAATGAATCGTTTACTACGACCCCGCTTAACGCAACGATACCGAACAAACTCATGAGGCTCAGGCTGTAGCCCAGCAGGATGTGTCCGATAACGGCTCCGACAATGCCGAACGGAATGCAGATCATAATAATTATCGGCTGAAAATAGCTCTTAAAAGGAATCGCCAACAAAGCGTAAATACACATCATTGCCATGAACAAACCGGAAATCAGGCTGTCCGTACTTTCCTGCATATCCGCCTGTTTACCTTCAAGAGAAAAGCCCAGTCCGGGATAATCAGCTTTAAGCTGCGGCAAAACTTCTTTTACGACAGACTCAATAATCTGCGCAGTTTCCTTACGGGGCGTAACATCCGCACTGACAGAAACAATTCTTCGGCCATCTCTGCGTTTAATAGAAGTATATGATCTACCGCTTTTGATTTTCACAACTTCCCGCAAAGGAACATCTGTCCCTTTCGGAGTTCGGATTATCATTTCTTCAAGATTATATTCCGAGACCCTTTCAGCTATCGGCAAACGGACCATGACCTTTACTTCATTTCTTCCACGCTGCTGTCTAAGGACCTCGGCGCCGTAATAGGCGGCACGCATCTGTGAAGCAACGCTTTGCGGCGTCAATCCCAGACTTCTTCCTTCGGGCAAAAGCTCGAAATCAAGCTGTCTTTTTCCCGGTGAATATCCGTCATCAATATCTTTTACTTTAGGATAAGTACTTAAAGCCGAAGCAAGATCAGACGCGGCTCTCTCAAGCACGCTGATATCCGTGTGGCTAAGTTCAATTTCAAGAGATCCGCCAGACCCCGGTCCTCCGCGGTCAGATTCAAACAGAACAGATTCAGCACCTGCAATCGGCCCCAGCTCACTCCGCCATTTTTTAGTATACTGGTCAGTTGAAATGGGACGGGTATCGGCATCCGTCAGGAAAACTTGAATTTTAAGTACATGGCTTCCGCTTGAACTGCCTCTGCCCGCGCCGCCTATCTTGGAATAAACACCGCGAACAAGTTCATCTCCGCCATTTTCATTCGTAACAATCGCAGCAGCTTTAAGAGCTTTTTTCTGCACTTCCATTGTTACTTCTTTTGCAGTTCCGTAAGGCAGATCAACTGTCAGGTAAGCATAGTTTGATTCAATTTTCGGAAACATGGTGAATCCGAGTCTGCCACTTTTAATATATGCAAATGCAACGAGCAGACACGCAAATCCCAGAGCAACAGTCAGATATTTCCATGCAACCGCTCTATCGAGAAAAGGCCGATAGACTTTCTCGATAAAAACCATAAGTCCTTTGGATATCTTCTGCTGATTCCTCAGAACAAAAGCCATTATTCTGCCCGGTTGCCCCTCTCCGCCATGAGCAAGATGAGCAGGGAGTACAAAAAGACTTTCAACTAATGAAACCGCAAAAACACTACAAACAACCAGCGGAATAATTTTGAAAATCTTTCCCATAACCCCGGGAATAAAGAAAAGCGGCATAAACGCGACAATGTTGGTAAGCACACTGAACGTTACAGGCATGGCAATTCTTTTGGCTCCTTCATAAGCAGCCTTGTGCCACGTCATACCCTGTTGTCGCATAGTGTAAACGTTTTCACCCACGACAATAGCATCATCAACTACGATACCTAGCGAAATAATAAAGGCAAACATAGAGATCATGTTGATACTTGCGTCTGCGGGAGCAAGAATCAGCATTGAGCCTAAAAATGAAATAGGGATTCCCATGGAAACCCAAAAAGCGAGCCTCGGCTCCAAGAATAAGGCCAGCAAAATAAACACAAGCGCCAGCCCCATTAATCCATTTTTAAGAAGCAGATCCATGCGTTGCTTGAAAATATCAGAAGAATCATTGCGCACATCAACGTGTACGCTTTTAGGCAGACTGCGGTTAAAAGTCTCCAGTTTCGCATGAACTGCTTCAGAAACAGTTATAGGCGTTTGCGTACCGACTCTGAAAACATTTACCCGAACCGCAGGCACTCCATTATATGAAGTGACATTGTCATCATCTTGAAAATCTTCTTTTACATCCGCAATATCTTCCAGACGCACCTGAGTTCCATCACGCCCCGTAACAACAGGTACACGTGCAAATTCACGAGCAAAATCTTTGCGTTCATTAAATCTTACAAGAACTTCGCCTGACCCGGTTTTAATGCCGCCCCCGGGTAATTCGACTGAAGCATCATTAAGGGTTTTGGCAACATCGGTAAGCGTCAGATTATATGCACGCAACTTATCCTGAGGAATTTCTATTGTAACCTGAAGATCGCTCACTTCGGAAAGATCAACCTGAGTAATACCGGGATCGCTGATAAGATCTTCGCGCAAGCTTTCTGCAACTTTGCGTAAAGTTAAGGGATTCACGTCCCCGTAGACCATCAGCGCAAGAACCTGCCGTTTACGGGAAGATTCCTTTACCGACGGATCTTCAGCTTCTTCAGGAAATGAAGTAATACGGTCAACTTCACTTTTTACATCCTGCGTTAGCTGCTGAAGATCATATCCTTCAATAGCTTCAACCGTAACGGAACCACGCCCCTCAGCAGCAGAACTGGTAACTTCTTTAACCCCGTCTAGACCGATGACAGCTTCTTCAATAGCTAGAACAATACCCTGCTCAACTTCTTCCGGACTGGCTCCGTGATAAGAAACTGAAACAGTCACGGTATCCATGCTGAATTCGGGAAAGACCTCCTGCTTGATGTTGAAGGCCATTAAAAGCCCGCCAACAAGCAGAATTATCATTAATAAATTTGAGGCAACCGAATTACCCGCCATCCATGAAATCGGCCCGGTCGGTTTTTTATTATTCTCAGCCATTGCTGTTATCCTTTACTTCCTCAGAAACGTTTTCGCGTAGATTCATTCCCTGCAACGGTGTAGAAATATCGGTTATAACCAGCTTTTCCCCATCGGTAAGACCGGAATTAAGGTAAATGAAATCCTGATCGCGCCAGATAGGTTCAACTTTTCTAATTTCAAGCACGCCGGAATCTTTCATGACCCATAAAGTATTGCCGTCACGATAGGCTCCACGAGATACAGTAAAAACATTTTTCAAAGTTCCACTGTCGATAAAAACATTTATATAACTGCCGAGCAGCAGAGGTCGAAGACCTTGCTCCCCCTTCAAATTCAAAGGATCTTTAACAACAACAATTACACGCGCCATACGTCCCATTGATTCAAGAGAAGGCAAAAGACGCAACACCTGCCCTTCTCTTTCAAATGAACTTTCTCCGCTTCCGGAAACGATGCGAGCGGCAGAACCTTTAAAACCATTAGCTGCGCTGGGAATAACCAGACGATCTAAACGATCAACCGGAACAGATACCATCACCCAGAACTCGTCGGTCCCGACAAGAGTTGCAATAGCTTCCTGCTCTCCGAGATTAGCTCCGAGATCTGCATTCTTGCTTTCAACCATCGCCGAAAAAGGAACTCTTACTGTTGTACGGGAAAGATTGACACGTGCCTGCTTAAGCTTTGCCTTGGAAGAATCGAGATCCGCTTCCGCTTTCTCCAAGTGAGGCTTTCTAAGTGCCAGATCCGCTTCCTGCAAAGTTCCACCGGAAGATTTTCTAAGAAGCTTCCATTCTCTCCCTGCAACTTTCTGATGTCCACGCTCAAGCTTAAGATTATACTCAGCAGTAATAACGACAGACTGTTGCTGCTTTACTGCAAGCTCGTAATCCAAAGGATCAATACGCAAAAGCTCTTGGCCTTGTTTGAAATATCCACCAGGAATAAATGAATCGCTTACGGAAATAACTCTACCTGCGACTTGCGGCTCAAGTGTAATTTTGCGGGCGGCTACAACTGTCCCCATAACCGGAGTCCAGATTTTAAGGTCTTGCGGTTTCATAATTTCTACATTCACCAGAGGAGCAGAAACAACAGGAGCTTTTTTCTTGGCGACAGGTTTACTGGCAATCAGCGCTCGTGCTCCGAATCCGGCAATAACAAGGATAAGAATAGGAACAATCCCTTTAAGACCTATATTCTTAACGTAATACATAATTTGCTTGGTCATATCTAAATTTCCTTATTTCGTAGAAACGGTTTTAATCTCAGCATCGGCTTTGACCGAGGTCTCGGAAAGTTCATCGGCCGAAGTAAGTGAATCAGTCCAGTTGCCGCCGAGCGCGCGATAAAGCGAAACCCTGTATAATAAAAGATTGGATTCATCCTCAACGATATTAATCTCAAGACTCTGAACACTGAGCAAAGCACTCAAAACCGGAAGATATTCCTCAAGCCCCTGTAAATAACGGGAACCGGCTTCATTTAAGTTGGTTTTTGCGGCATCAAGCTGATTTTTACGTGCCGTAATATATTCCTGCTGCCATGTTTCTTTAATCAACGAATCCTGAACTTCCTTGTACGCGATATAAACTGTACGTTTATAGTTAAGGAGTCGTTCATCAACAACGGCGCGGGTTCTATCCACTTCTGCCGCGCGATAGCCACCATCAAAAATCGGTCCGGCAATGGAAGCCGCTAATCCGACCATCCAGCCGCTGAAAATATTTGCGATCTGAGCACTGGTCAGCGCGGCATTACCTGTAAGATTAAAACTCGGAAGTCTGTCAGCCCTTGCCGCAGCAACAGCCCAGTCAGAGGATTGCAGCTTAAGTCCTGCGGAGCGCACATCCGGCCTGTTGGCAAGCAGATCAAACGGAAGTCCTAGTCCGGGGACAGGATCAAGAGCGGGAAAATCTGTGGTTAAAATCTCAACTGTCCCGGCTGGACGCCCCAACAGAAGCGCAAGTTCATTTAGTAAAATTCTTTCGCGTGATTCAACAGGAGGGATTAAAGCTTTCACACGAGCAACATTCTCCCGCTGCTGATAAACGTCCAAAGCGTTAGCCAGAGAATTTCGGAATCTAAGCTCGACAAGATCCTGATATATCGTATTAGTTTCAAGTTGCTGAAAAAGTATGGCTTTCTTCTGGCGCTGAGTTTGAATTTCAAGCCAGCGGGAGACAACTTCCGAAGCAACAGTCATTGCCGCAGAGCTTACGTCTTCACGGGAAACTAAGAAATCAAGCTCACCTGAATTGGCTTTTGCCTCAATCTTTCCCCATACATCAATTTCGTATGAAGCTGTAAGTCCGAGCTCATGTTTATCAGTGGAGGTTGAACCTTTTGTTCCTTCCGTCCCGTCCGATCCGGTTTTACTACCGGTATATTTACCAAAACCATCAAGAGTAGGATATTTTGCCGCGCCTGATTTTATTGCACTTGCACGAAGCTGACGCAGTTTTGCCCAGGCAATCCGCACATCAAAATCAGCTGTAAGTGCTTCTTCCACCATGCGGTTCAATTCAGCACTGCCAAAGCTTTCCCACCACTTACCGAACTCCTGCGGCTCAGAAGAATACAAGGTATAAGAAAGCGGGAGCCCCATAGTGACCCCATCTCGAGGGGCAGGCCTAAAAGGCGAACAAGCGGACAAACCGAAAACAACAATCAAACTGTAAATTAACAGCTTATATTTATATGAAGGCATAAATTGAGATCTCCATTGCATTCCATTTTTACTTTTTATATCTCAAGGGTAGTAAAAGAGTATTACGCTGATGATAAAAATTGTTAATAAATGTAAAAATGATGTTTTCTTCCTTTCATGAAACGGGCTGCGAGGGTATTCGGATAATATGGAAAAACAACTGTCCGTACTCATCATCGACGATGACAGTAAGCTTAGAGACTTGCTGACCCAGTATCTTGAAGGCTATGGCTTTAAGGTGCTCACTCTTCCGTCAGGCGAAAAAACCGTTGAAACGGTAAAAAGTGAAAACCCTTCGCTCGTAATTCTGGATATTATGATGCCCGGAAAAGACGGTCTCGAAGTCCTGAAGGAATTACGTCCACACTCGAATATTCCCGTAATTATGCTCACAGCCAAAGGCGAAGATACCGACCGTATTGTCGGCCTCGAACTGGGCGCTGACGATTATATGCCAAAGCCGTTCAACCCGCGGGAACTGCTCGCCCGCATCAAGGCAGTGCTTCGCCGTGCAAAGGATTCCGAGCGGAACGGCGATACTAAAAGCTCAGGTATTATCAAAGTAGCGGGTCTGATTCTGAACATTGCCTACCAAAGGCTCGAAATAGGGGACGAACAACTTGAGTTGTCCTCCACGGAATTCAAACTTCTGCACGCACTGATGGGCAATCACGGAACCCCGCTTACCCGCGACGACCTTATGACTTCGGTCTGGGGCAAAGATTTTAACGCCTTTGACCGCAGCATTGATGTTCATATCAGCAAGCTGAGAGCGCTGCTTAAACCCTACCCGGAACATGAATCACGCATCAAAACAGTTTGGGGAACCGGATACATGTTCGTAGGTGAAAAATGAAAATAAGCAGACTTTACCTTAAAATATTTCTAGCCTTCCTGCTTGTACTCATGGTTTCAGAATTTACGGTAATATGGATTATTCATACTGGATGGGCTGGCAGTCCCCGCATGAAAAGAACCGAAGGCCAGTTGATGGCCATAAAAAATCTCACGGAAATGGAAATTGAGTCGAAACATCTTTCCCCGGGACAGGAAAAAGAAGCCCTCACCCCGCTAATGAAAACACTCAGCAAGTCTTTCCGCGCCGAGGTGTGGATTACAGGGCCATATTCAGAAGTAGTTGCGTCATCAGGTGAAATAATCCCGGACCTGACCCTACATTTGGAAGGTAAGCCTACGAAGACCACCGAAGGCGTATACATATATAAAGAGCGCCGTAAAGGAATGAAATCTGTTTACGGAACATATTCTTCTAATATTCCAGAGGGATACCCTTTCACTTACCATTTATTTCATCCTTGGAAACAATTTGAAGAAGAAATATGGTTCCTGCGCGGACAGGCTCTTATTACAATACTGGCTGCTCTTTTTCTTCTTCCGGTTGCCCTGCGGATAATCAAACCGATTAAAGAGCTTACCCGCTCTGCGGCGAAACTGGGGCAGGGAGATTTGACACAGCGAGTAAAAGTGCGCGGTAAAGATGAAGTTGCAGAACTTGCCCGAACGTTCAATCACATGGCTGAAGGCCTTGAAAAAATTATCAAAAGCAACAGAGAACTCACCGCCAACGTATCACATGAAATGCGAAGTCCGCTGGCCCGTATGGGTATTTCGCTGGAAATGATCCGGGAAAAGATAAATAATGATAAACCAGCCCAGTGCGAAGCTTTTATCAGCGGCATGCAGTCCGAAATAATACACATGGATACACTCATCGGGAAAATAATAGAATTTTCAAAACTCGATATGCAAAAAGTTCCGCCCATGAACGATTCTATTAATCTTGATTTACTGATCACAGAATTGCTGTATCAGTACCAGCCAACCGCCGACCATAAAAAGTTAAAAATAATAAGCGATCTTGAAGATGTAACTATCACCGATTGCGACCAGAACGCCATCAGGATCATCCTCGATAATATTCTTGGAAATGCTTTTAAATACACCGAGCAAAACGGAGTTATTGAAGTAGAACTGCGAGCAAAAAAAGATGAACTATTGATGAACAAAGCCGTGATTCAAATATCCAATACACACTCGCCTGTTCCCGAAGAAGAGCTTGAAGAGATCTTCAATCCTTTCCACCGTCTCAAAGGTCACGATACACCGGGTTACGGACTCGGCCTTGCTGCCGCGCAAAAAATCGCAACCATGCACCAAGGTTCCATGCAAGCCACAAATACTGAAAAGGGATTCACAATCACAGTCACTCTGCCCATTGCAAAAGGGTAAAGCTTTACCTTTGGCATGAGATTGCCTATATCCCCAATAACTAAGTTTACAACCCGCAGCCCCAATACAGCAGCAACATGAGATTTTCTTATCTTCTTATTTCCATATTCTTATTGCTCTTTCCTGCGCCAACACTTGCAACGGAAAGCATTTCAGTTGCGGGCAACATAAATACTAAACATAATTATCATAAATTAGTTAAAAGCAAAGGCGGAGATCCTCTTGCCATTACTGATTATGACTCGCCATATTCTTCACGCCCGGTTATATCCCTATTACTTTTACGACAGGCTCTCCACCTTGGAGGCTTAAATGCCAATTTCTTTTTTATTTCCTGCCCCAATCCCGGAAGAAGTCTGGCTGAGGTTAAAAGAGGCCGTGCAGTAGTATATTCATGTGATATTTGGGAACAACGTTTCGACTCTTCTGTTTATAAAACATCACCAGTTGTACGTAAGGGAAAATTTCAAAAAGGACTCTACGTCAAAAAGAATTCCCCTCTTTTAAAAAACGCAACCAGCCTTGAACTTCTAAAAAAACACGTCCCATTAGTTGGGAACACATGGATTACGGATATTGGAGTATTAAAAAAGGCCGGATTCAAAACCATCCAAACTGCACCACGGTATGATCTATTGTTCAAAATGATGAATAAAAATCGTGCTGATTTTGCACTATTAGAATTTCCAAGAACAAATAATCTAATCATACAAAGTAAAAATGGCGACCTGTACCCCATCCCGAACACTAAAATGATATTTCCATACAGCAGACACTTTATGGTTTCTAAAAAAAATCCCCAAGGCAAGCAGGTCTATGAAGCACTGGAAAAAGGTCTGAAAATATTAAGAAAAAACGGGACAATTGAACGGGCACTAAGACAATCCGGCGTAATTAATGACAAGGTTAAGGATTGGACGGTTATTTATCCATAAGGGATGTAGTTGGGAAGTTTCGACAAAAAAACCAGAGAGAAAACTTTCATAAAAAAGTTCCCCCTCTGGTAACCAAAGGCTGATCATCAACGCCTATCTCTAATATTATTTCTTCCAGACCTTCATAAATTCAGCGCTACTTTTACCATCATCGATATGACGGATGAGAGCTGACCCGAAAACGGCCGCGTCGACCAATCCTTCAAGCGGTATCAGCTGTGACGGGTGTTTCAACCCAAAACCCAGAGCTACGGGAATATCAAATATTTCCTTCGCGTTTTTGAGACCGACCTTAATTTCATCAGGCAGTGAATCGCGATCGCCTGTTGTTCCTAATACAGAAACAAAATAGCAGAACCCGTTTCCACCATCAGCGTAAAGTTTCATACGTTCAGGTGTTGTGTTCAGTCCTACCAGCGGTACAAGGACTACTTCGTTTTCCGCCAGTAAATCACGGAATTCAACACCTTCCTCATACGGTAAATCGGCAATAATTAAACCATTTACTCCCGCAGCATTGGCATCCTTTGCAAACTTCTCAAGCCCGTATTGCAATACGGGATTATAATATCCCATCAGCACGATTCCTGCGCTGATCTGCGACCGAACTTTTGCGAGCTCCTCAATAATCCATTTCAGATTTACTCCGGCATCAAGGCACTTGAGAGATGCGGCTTCGACGACGGGACCGTCCGCAACAGGATCGGAAAAAGGCATTCCTATTTCGATTATGTCTGCGCCGTTTGCATCAAGTTCGAGAATTTCTTTCCAGAATATATCTTTGTTCGGATATCCACCGGGAAGAAAAGGAATCAGAGCTGTGCGCCCTTCTGCATTGGCTTCGTTTATTTTATCAGCAAGTGTTGTAATACTCATTTTATCTGCTCCACTATTTTCCGTGCTGCTTGAGGTAATCTTCCAAAATACCCATATCTTTATCTCCGCGACCGGATAGATTCACAATTACGTTTGCATCTTTAGGAATCGAATCCTTGTTTTCGAGCACCCACGCTACAGCATGAGAACTTTCAAGCGCGGGAAGAATTCCTTCCTTACGGCAAAGTACATGGAAAGCATTGATAGCCTGACTGTCATTCACCATGCCGTACTGCGCTCTGCCGCAATCGTGAAGATGGACATGTTCCGGCCCGACACCGGGATAATCAAGTCCGGCGGCGATGGAATGTGATGGAAGTATCTGCCCTTCATCTGTCTGTAATAACAAAGTATTCATTCCGTGAAGCACTCCGGGAGTACCCAGATTAATAGGTGCGGAATTAGTGCATCCTGGTTTGCCTGTTCCGGCAGCTTCTACGCCTACAATCTTCACTGTTTTTTCATTAACAAATTCGTGGAACATACCGATTGCATTGGAACCGCCGCCCACACAGGCAACAACCATATAAGGCATCTCACCTGTACGTTCTTTAAACTGCTGCTTTGCTTCACGACCGATTACGGACTGAAATTCTCTTACAAGAAGAGGGAACGGATGCGGTCCGGCTGCTGTTCCGAAGCAGTAATGAGTAGTGCGCTGATTAGCGATCCACTGACGAAGCGCGGCATTTATCGCATCTTTCAAAGTCTGCGTACCGGATTCGACAGGAATGCACTTTGCGCCGAGAAGTTCCATGCGGCGAACGTTATGAGACTGACGTTTTACGTCGACAGCGCCCATATAAATTTCACATTCAAGATCAAGAAGAGCAGCGGCTGTTGCAGTTGCAACCCCATGTTGACCTGCTCCGGTTTCCGCCAGAAGTCTGGGTTTACCCATCATCTTGGTCAACAAGGCCTGACCGACGGTGTTGTTAACTTTATGAGCACCGGTATGAGCTAAGTCTTCACGTTTCAGCCAGAGGTTGAAACCGAGCTCGCGTGAAAGGTTTGCACAATGAGTAAGCGCTGTAGGACGGCCCACAAAATCTTTAAGTAAACGTGTAAATTCCTGCTGAAATTCCGCCGATTTTAAAATTCTTCCCATTGCCTCTTCAAGCTCCAAAAGTGGAGGCATAAGCAATTCAGGCACAAACTGTCCGCCGAAATCCCCATAATATCCTCTTTTCATGACTTTTTCCTCTTATTTGCTAAGTGCACTGAAACAAAAGCTGCACTCAATTTATTTATATCTTTAATACCGGGGCTGACTTCCACACCGGAATTCAAATCAACACCGTCTGGTTTTGCACTACTTATGGCTTCCAATAAATTTTTTGATGAAAGACCACCTGCGAGCAACCACGGTATCTGGATTTTCACTTCTGAAAAAACTGAAAAATCGAGCGTTTTGCCATGACCGCCGCCGGAACTTCCAGCATCAAAGAGCATATAACTGCAAAAAGGTGCAAAGCGGTCAATATCATCCTGAAACTCCTTCACCGAATCATAACGCTGGGGCCAAAGAACTTTGATCACGCGCTCTTTGCCGATCGCTTTGCAGAATTCTTCATTCTGCCCGCCATGAAGCTGCGCAAAATCAAGTTTTGCATTCTTCATAATCTCGCGTATTTCCGCAGCACTTTGCTTTACAAATACGCCGACTTTTTTAGCTTTTGTAACCTCAACCGAACGCACAAACTCCGCATCCACACACCTAGGGCTTGAGGGATGAAAAATAAATCCCAAAAAATCAGCGCCCAGTTCTTCACAATTAGCAACATCTTCAACGCGGGTCATGCCGCATACTTTGATAAGTTGATTCATCGCCCACCTCCAAACGCAGATCCGGCAACAAGAGCGGCCAGTTTATCCTGCGGGCTTGCGCTCGACATTATGGATGTTCCGACTAACACGCTGTCATAACCGAGTTCTGCCATTTTTATGCAATCATCCGGTTCATTAATACCGCTGGCACAAATCCAGATTTCGCTGTCATCTCGCTCTTTAATAAACTCTACCGACCTGCTCATGTCGATTCCGAGGTTATCAAGATCTCGGTTATTAATCTGTATTATCCGCGCCCCCGCCTTTTTAGCCCGCATAAGGTCTTGCAAATCAAAAGCCTCAACCACCGCATCAAGTCCGGCATCATGAGTTTTATCAATCATTTCCTTAAGCAGACCGTCATCAGCGAACATGCGTACTATAATTAATAGAGCCGAAGCAGGAGTCGCCGCAGTCTGAACAATCTGAAGCGGATCAACCAGAAAATCTTTGCGAAGCATCGGCAACCCGCAAGATTTAATTTCATCAAGATAGCTGATACTTCCTTTAAAATACTGCTCTTCCGTTAAAACTGAAATTGCAGAAGCGCCGCCTCCGGCATACATAGCCGCCACTTCGGCAGGACTTAAACCGAGATTTATATCCCCCTTGGAAGGTGACGCCCGCTTATATTCAGCAATAACTTTCATACCCGATTCATCACGCCTTATCGCGTCAGCAAATGAAGGACGAACTCCGGTATATGGAGTGGGAAGCGCCCCTTCCGCCTTGGCCTTATGGAGCATATCCACTTCACTTTGTTTGGCTATGCGAAACTTCTCAAGCATCTTCTAATACTCCTTACTCACGCCCACCGCGATTTTTGCTTTTGCTTTTTCAATGCCATCAGCAAGACTGGTTCCATCAAGCAACGAAAGGGCGGCTCCAAGATTAAGTGCCACCATATCAAGCATAGGCTGCGGAGCTTTTCCGGCTAAAACTTTACGAAGAGTTTCGCGGGCATTCTTACGATCCGTAACAGCTACATCCGCAGGAGAAGAAAGAGCAAAACCATAATCAGCCGGATCAATTTCAAGCTCGGTCAGCATTCCATCATCCACAAGAATAGCCTTGTTAATACCGAAAGGTGTCAGCTCGTCAAAACGTCCTGCTCCGTGCACAACGTAAGCTTTACCGACATCTGTCAAAGCAAGAACTTCCGCCATAAGGCGCATTGTTTCCGGTCTGCCGACACCCAGAATCTGATGAGTCGGGCGGGCGGGATTTAAAAGCGGTCCCATGAGATTAAAAAGAGTCGGGATTCCGAGTTCTTTCCTAATTGGAGCTACTTTCCCGAAGGCCGGATGATAATTAGGAGCAAAAAGAAATACAAAATTATCACGCTCAAGAACTTCAGGTACATTTTCGGCTGTGGTTGTTATTGGAATCTCCAACTCTTCAAGGATATCAGCACTTCCGCAGGAAGAAGAAACCGCCCTGTTTCCATGCTTAACCACCTTGTATCCCATATCTGCCAGATAAAGAGCCACGGCAGTTGAACAGTTAAAACTGTTACTCCCGTCACCACCTGTTCCGCATGTGTCGATCAACTGTCCGGTCAGCCCTTTAACAAGCTTAGCTTCTTTAAGCGCGGCGTTTACGCCGGATGCAACTTCCGAAGCCGTTTCTCCCTTTGTACGAAGCCCCATGAGCAATGCTCCGGCCTGTACCGGGGATACTTCCCCTGAAAAAAGAGATTCAAAAACACAATCAGCCAGTTCCGTTGAAAGGTCTCTCCCGAAGGTCAATTCAGTCAAAGCCGTGGTTACACATTCCGCCATTTTACTATCCCTATATCCTTAAATTAATGAAAGTTGATTAAATATTTCCCTCAAGAAAGTTCTTCAGAAGCTTCGGTCCGTCCGGAGTCAAAATAGACTCGGGATGAAACTGCACTCCCGCCCACGGACGATCTTTGTAACGAAGTCCCATGACTTCCTGCTGATCTGTCCATGCTGTGAGCTCTAGAATCTCAGGAGCTTCATCAACATTCACCACTAAAGAATGATAACGGCAGACTTCAAAAGGATCATCCAATCCACTGAACAACCCATCATTATTATGATAAACCATTGAAGTTTTACCGTGCATAATGCGCCCCGCCCGGACAACCGACGCTCCGGCAAAATGTCCGAGAGTCTGATGCCCTAAACAAACTCCCATAACCGGAACTTCCTTAGGAAGACGGGATAGAAACTCAAGGCTGAGACCGGCATTCTGAGGAGTGCTCGGTCCGGGAGAAAGACAGACCCGCTCAAGTTTTCCGGATTCAGCAAGTTCCAGAATTTCCTCACGGTCATTTCTAAGGACAAGAGGCTCTGCACCCAGCTGCTGAAAAGCCTGAACCAGATTGAATGTGAACGAATCAAAATTATCAACAAGCAAAAACATCGCCGCCCTCCGATTGCAAAATTTCTCTTAAAACTCTTGCCTTGTTGTTGCATTCTTTCCATTCCATTTCAGGATCGGAATCATAAACAATTCCGGCCCCGGCCTGCCAGTGGCACTTGCCGTCTCTGATCCACATTGAACGAATGGTTATGCCTGTATCAAGATTGATCGAATCCTTATCGAGTCCAATAAAACCGATTGCCCCGCCATAAGGGCCGCGCGGAACTTCTTCAATTTCAGCAATAATTTCCATCGCTCTTATTTTCGGAGCACCGGAAAGAGTTCCAGCCGGAAAAGTTGCCTGCAACACATCAATTGCATCATAATCGTCACGAAGATCAGCTTCCACATATGAAGTCAGGTGCATAACGTGGCTGAAATATTCAACCTGCATAAACTTCTCAACGGTAACAGTACCGGGTTTGGCGATGCGTCCCAAGTCATTACGACCGAGATCCACCAGCATAATATGCTCCGCGCGTTCTTTAGGATCAGCAAGAAGCTCTTCGGAAAACTTGCGGTCTCCGGCAGCATCCTTGCCCCGTGGACGGGTTCCGGCGATGGGACGGACTTCAAGCCTGCCCTTTTCACAACGAGCCATCATTTCAGGTGACGACCCAAGCAGAATTTCTTCACGGCTAAACTTCATGTAAAACATGAAGGGTGACGGATTGGCCTGCCTTAGCCGGCGATAAAGATCGAAAGCATTGCCGCTGAAAGGGGCTGAGAAACGGGTGGAAAGAACCACCTGAATACACTCACCTTCTGCGATAAGTTCCCGAACTTTTTCAACGCCTTCAATATATTTTTCACGCCCCGGGACAGCCACAGGTTCACCGACTTTGGTGGACTCACACTTGTTGTTGAAATCCTGCGGTGAAAATTCCGGTTCGGCTCCTTCATCAAGAGAAAGAAAACAACAGCGGTGCTTCAAATGGTCAAACAGAACAGCACGTCCCGGCAGAGCGAGGCGGACCTCGGCATCCTTGGCAGGGATTTTATCAGCAAGCTTAGGCTCAAGCATTCCGGCAAGGCCGTAACCTAATGTCCCGTATAAACCTCTGGTCAAAGCGGGTAGAATTCCGACTTCTTTCTGAGTGTTCACATGCAAAGCTTTCATCACCGCCCGCAGACCATCCAGAAAACCCATTCCTGAATACTGCGCCAGTCCGGCAAGGCGCGAATCCGCACATTCAACAGCCAGCTTGCCGCGAACAGGAGATAAAACCAGCCTGAAATCCCAGGCGATAAGACTGTATCGTCCCAACCGTCCATCAACCTCGGCACTCTCAAGAAGTATTCCCGGTGCATCTCCAACCAGCCCCAGATAAAGGCTGATCGGTGTTTGCACGTCAGCTGGCAACCATTTGCCATACTGAGTCAATTCAATTTTCATATCTCCTGCTCCCTTTTAATTTTTATGATTAAGCACTCACTCAATTCACTATACATAAAAAAAGCCGCATCCTCTGGGAGAATGCGGCTTTGCTTTTTCAGATATTATTCTCCCTAGGTATGGTTGTCACGCCACCACCAAGAAGCACGTTCGGAAAGAAGATCCATATCTCCGGACGCAGCAAGACTGAGGAAAGAACGGAAAAGGCGGATAGCTTCTAGACTATACTGGTTTGCGTCAGAAATTGTTACAAAAAGATCACTATCCTGTGTCACCATCTTTTGCGCGGACTCAAGTCTGCGTTTAAATGACGGAGTCACATACTTTTCAATATTGGGAAGTTCTCTTGCACACGCTAAGAAAGCTATGGTTGAACTGAAATTAAGACTTTGAATCATTGCCATTGCCCGGTCATGCTCTTCTTCAGTTGATGCAAATGCGCCGAATCCGAGCCGTTCATAAAAATCCTTAACGGATTCAAGTGCGCCCGAATCTTCTTCACGTCCGGCAACAAGAGCTACCGTCGGGTCAAAATCCACTGGAATAGTCGATCCGAATAAAGGATGAGTCCCGACAACAGGGCCGTCATAAGCTCTGACCATCTGTTGTAGCGGACGCCCTTTAACCGAGCCTACATCTGACAAAATAGATCCCTTTTTCATATGAGGAACAACTTTAGTAAGCACCTCATCCATAACTGTTACCGGAATGCACAAAAGTACAAAATCAGTCCCGGGAAGAAGGCGTGCCATCTCTTTCTCGTCAAGGGGCTGGTCAAACCGATGGACGAGAATCCCCGCCCGCTCGGCTTTAAGGGCAAGAAATCCACCCATCTGCCCTCTTGAACCGATTACGGCTATGCTGTGAATTCTGCTAAAATCAGATTCCATGTTAGCAACCATTACCCTTTTTAATTTTATCCCATTCTTTCCAGAAATCAGGAAAAGATTTTGCGACACATTGCGGTTCTTCGGCTACAGCTTCAATTCCGGCTAAGCTGAAAATAGCGGTGCTCATTGCCAGCCTGTGATCGTCATATGTAGAAAAAACAATCTTCTCACCTTTTTTAAGCGGAGCAGGAATAATCTTAATGAAATCATCCCCTACCTCGGCTTTGCCGCCTGCCCTCATGACTTCAGTAGCACTGGCATCCAAACGATCACATTCTTTAATCCGCAAATGAGCGACATTAGTAATAGTAGTAGGGCTGTCTGCGAAAGCGGCAGCAACAGCTACTGTCGGCACCAAATCGGGGCAAAGCCCCATATCCACTTCAATACCGTGTAACTTTGAAGGATAAACAGTTACCCCGGAGGAATCACTTTCTATCTTCGCGCCCATGGCTTTCAATATATCAACAATGGCCCGGTCGCCTTGCAAAGAATCAATAGCAAGTCCTTCAACCCGAACGGGCTTAGTCCCCACAGCTCCGGCGGCTAAAAAATATGATCCATTACTCCAGTCACCCTCAACGCTGTAACTGTCTCTCTGATAATCAGAAGGATTCACGCGGAATCTTATTTCACCGGGAACAACTTTGGAAACTGTTCTCCAATCTGTCTTTTCCCACTGTCCGTCTTTAAGTTTTTCAACCGAAAATGAAATTTTAAAATCTTCCATAACCTTCAGAGTCAAAGCAACATAAGGCCATGAAACGGCTTTTTTGCCGACAACTTTAATCACAGTCGTCTCGTGTGCATACGGTGCGGCCAGCAGTAAACCGGAAAGATACTGACTGCTTTCCTCAAGGGATATTTCAATCTCTCCCCCGATAAAGCCGTTAGACTCAAGAGTTACCGGCGGGTATCCTTGTTTGTCTGCAAAAGTAACTTTTACGCCCTGAGATTCAAGAGCATTAGTCAATTCGCCGATAGGACGGTCATGCATACGGGGCGTTCCCTGAACACGAAAAACACCTTTCCCGGCTCCGGCAATTGCTGTGAGAAGTCTGCAAGTTGTACCGGAATCTCTCATTTCAAGAACAGCCGGTTCTTTTGCGCCGCCTCTAGGCCCGCCCTGCATACCGATAGCAACAGTTGAGTTCTGCTCAACGCTGAACTCCGCGCCCATTGTCGAAAGACAATCCATGGTCCGGTTAATATCGTTGCTGTCCAAAGGATCAAGCACTACGGTAGATCCGTCTGAAAAAGCACCTGCGATAAGCGCTCTGTGAGACATCGATTTAGATGAAGGTGCTTTAATTTTTATAAAATTATCGGAAGTCATCCGTTTATCCCCTTTTTTAAAAGAAGTTATGAGAACTAAAACTTACTTCCGTGCTGTGAACCACCGGGGTAACTTCCCAGAATTTTGAAAGTAAGACAGCGATCCTTAAGTTCATCAATAATGCTTTCATATGCTTCAGTGCCGAGATCACCTTGAAGGTCCACAAAAAACATATACTTCCATTTTTCCCCTAGAAAAGGGCGGGATTCAAGCTTGGTCATGTTAATGTCTTTACCGGAAAGAACACTTAACACGCTGACCAATGCACCCGGACGGTCGGGAGTAGTAAAGAGAATAGTAGTCTTATCCCTTTTTCCTTCCTGCCCCGGTTTAGGCCCTATTATCAAAAATCTGGTCCAATTATCCGGTAAATCTTCTATAGCTTCCGCCACAACATTAAGGCCGAAAATATTCGCCAGCTTGATATTACCAAGAGCTGCGCACGGTTCATCACTTTCAGCAACAATCTCCGCAGCTTTAGCTGTGGAATCCACAGGCTGGAGCAATGCTCCGGGCAGATTGACTCGCAACCACCCGGCGCACTGTTCCAATGCCTTGGAGTGTGAATAGACAGTTTTGATCTGATCCAGTCCCGCGCCCTTGCTTATGAGGCCGTGACTGATGCGGCTATACACTTCATCCTGAATGAAGACAGGATAGCGCATGAACAAATCAACGTTCTGCCCCACTGTACCCTTGAGTGAATTTTCAAGGGGAATGATGCCTAAGTCGGCTTCACCTTTGGATACAGCGACAAAAATATCTTCAAAATTATTTTTCGGCACCAGATCAGCCTGACGCCCCATATGTTCCAATCCCGCAAAATATGAAAAAGTTCCTTCAGGTCCGAGATAAACGACTCTTTCAGGGCGCTGCAATCTGCGCGAAGAAGAAATAATCTCGCGATAAATACCTTCTAGATGCTCACTTGGAAGCGGCCCGGAATTACGCTCTGTTAAACCTCTAAGAACTTCCTGCTCCCTGAAAGGTTTAAATATTTGATCAGCCGACCCTGCTTTGAGCTTGCCGACAGAAAGGGACGCTGCCGCGCGTTTGTTGAGAAGTTCAAGTATATCGCCATCAAGTGTGTCGATTTCTTCCCTGAGATGATCTAATTTATTATTGCTGGATTCTGACATTCTATTATTCCTCGACAATCTCTTCAGTGATACGCATTCCGAAATGGCGACCCGCATCATCAAGACGGCACAAAATTTCATCGCCCGGCTTGATTGTCACGACACTTACAGGCTCACCTTCGGCGCTTACAACTCTAATTGTTTCCGCATTTTGCAGAAATATTTTACCGACAATCGGCCCCTGCGGAGTTGAAACCTCGGCAGTTATGAGCAGCATGGGTCTAACTTCAATCTTACACCGTCCGACCGTTGCAATGGAAGTTTTTCCGCTGGCATCAACGATAAGAACTTCAGTTCCGGCAGCAAGTTCTTCCAGATAAGTTGTCCGGTCTCCGGGCATCTGCGCATAAGCATGAACAGCTCCTGCATTCACTCTGAAAGGACGGGCCGCAACGTAAGGGTTGGACTCAGTTTCACCGTGAACCAGAAAAGTAAACGCGCTTGAATTACCGACCAGCATTCCCTGCCCTTTTTTAAGCATGGAGATTGTATCTACACAAACACGATGCCCGAGTCCTGCGGATTCAATTTTGGTAATTTTAGCTTTCTGTAATTCCATGTGGCCCTGACTGAGTTTAAGTTCTGCAACAATTGCCTTAAGATCGTGTGCCGCTTCCGGCAGAACAACGATTGTATCTGCACCGCGCTCAAGAACTCCGGCGGCAAGTCTTGCGCGATCCAGAGATTCAGCTTCGAGAGCTAATATCTTAACCTGTGCAAGAATATTTTCAACCGGAATAATCTCCCAGCCCTTTGCAAGACAAACTTCGCGTCCTTCCGCAGCAAGACCTATAGCGATTTCTTCGTCGCTTTTCTCATTAATTGCGACAAGCGGCATATCTTCGGGTGTAATGACAGTAACTCTGCCGAGTTCAGTTATCGCCTTTACATGTTCCGGCTCAGCAAGGACGGCATCTACACCGGACTCAAGAGCTAAGGTCAGAAGATTCTTATCAAAAGGAATTGCTTTAAAAATTATCTTTTTCATCATGGTTTCCAATTATGTTATTCGCCGAGGTATTCGAGAGCATCTTCAACTGTTACGTCTTCGTGAACGACTTTACTGAGAGCCTCTACCAGTTTGACACGATTTTTATGCTGGAAAACATTTCGTCCGACAGAAAGACCGGAACCGCCTGCGCTGATTGAATCAGAAACCATCTGCAGGAAAGCTCTTGTGGTATCAAGCTTAGGTCCACCGGCTATAACTACGGGGATACAACAGCCATCAACAACCCGGCCGAAAGATTCAGGATCTCCAGTGTAAGCTACTTTTACGATATCGGCACCAAGTTCTTCTCCGACACGAGCGCAATGTGCGACCATATCCGCATCAAACTCATTTTTAACTTTAGGACCGCGAGCGTAAACCATGGCAAGAACAGGAAGTCCCCATCCAGTTGCGCGGGAAGTAACTTCACCGAGATCATGAAGCATCTGAATTTCAGTTTCATCACCGAGATTAACGTGAACACTGACTGCGTCTGCTCCGAGGCGTAAAGCGTCTTCAACGGAAGCGACCAGAGTTTTAGCGTTTGGAGTAGGGGAAAGAGATGTACTTGCAGAAAGGTGAACAATAAGACCTACATCGCGACCTTCCATACGGTGCCCGCAGCGAACAAGACCTTTGTGCATAAGCACTCCGTTTGCTCCGCCCTTTACCATATCGCCGACAGCTTCACGCATGTTCCGCAGTCCTTCGATAGGGCCGACACTGATACCGTGATCCATAGGAACAATTATTGTTCGTTCTGTATTGCGGTTGAAAATTCTTTCAAGTCTGATTTTTTTTCCGATATCCATTTTCTTTATCCTGCTGGTTTGCCTCGTAATCGGTCCGCTGCATCTGGCGACCTCAAAATAAAAAAAAAGGGCCGCCGGCGAATTATCGCCTGCGGCCCTTTTGTAGAGGTCGTTTGCTAAGAACTTTCTATTTTCTCACGAGCAAACCTCCACACGACCACAAGCGGGTGTGCACCAAAAATAGAAGTAATAAAAATAAGATTGGCTAGCGCCTATGGAGTTGAAAGTTTGCATAGGAAACAGGTAATCACTCTCACCAAAAAGAGTCAACAACTTTCTTTATTTTTTTCTTATCATATATAATACTCTTTTTTTGTTAATTACACTCATTTTTAAAATCATATTTATTTATCAAATTACTTTTTTGTTAATTTAGCTACTTAAAAAACACTTAAAAAAGCATATTAGTACAATTTTGTAATAGACTACTTTGGGCGCAAATGAATAAATTCAACAATATCAACACATTACCCCTTTGGCACGGTAGATGCTTAGGAAAAGACATCCTTAAAGCCATTTACACCCCGAAGGAGGGCTTCATGTTTTTCAAATTTTCATCAATAGGCCGGAAAGTTTCGACCATTGCAACAGTACTTACTCTTGCTGCTCCGTCTGCAGCTTTTGCTGGAGAAGAATTTCTTACCCAGACCCACGCGAACATTTTATGGACACTTCTTGCTGCCATTCTGGTTATGTTTATGCAGGCAGGATTTGCATGTGTAGAGGCTGGATTCACCCGCGCAAAGAGTGCCGGTAATATCCTTATGAAGAACTTTCTAGATTTTGCGGCAGGTTCTATAATCTTTTTCCTTTTCGGATTCGGACTCATGTTCGGCCTTGATGCTGGCGGATTTATCGGAACTTCAGGATTCGGACTGGCAGGAGTCGGTCTTACCACCCCTGACGGACAGTGGACGCTGACTTTCTGGTTCTTCCAGTCTGTATTTGCTGCAACAGCGGCAACAATTGTTTCCGGCGGAATCGCCGAGCGCACAAAGTTCAGCAGCTACATTCTGGTAACTATGATTGTAACCGGACTCATCTATCCCGTTTCAGGACACTGGGCATGGGGCAGCCTCTGGCTCGGAGACGCTGGCTCAGGCTGGCTTGAAGGGATCGGATTCATGGACTTCGCAGGATCAACAGTTGTTCACTCTGTAGGCGGCTGGATCGCTCTGGCAGGAGCTATCATAGTCGGACCGCGTATCGGAAAGTATACTGCTGACGGCAAAGCCAAAGCTATCCCCGGTCACAATATTCCCATGGCATCACTTGGTGTATTCATTCTCTGGTTCGGCTGGTTCGGATTCAACCCGGGTTCAACAACAACTGCAGACGGTTCAATCGGACTCATCGCAGTAGTAACAAGCCTTTCCGCTTGTGGCGGAGTGCTCGGAGCAATGTTCACATCTTGGATCAGATACGGAAAACCAGATATATCTATGACTTGTAACGGAGCATTAGCAGGTCTGGTAGGTATTACCGCTGCATGTGCAACAGTATCCCCGGCAGCTTCAATTATCATCGGAATGATTGCAGGAGTTCTCGTAGTACTCTCAATCGAATTTATTGATAAAATTCTTAGAATTGATGACCCGGTAGGTGCTGTTTCCGTTCACGGAGTCTGCGGAGCATGGGGAACACTCGCTTGCGGCCTGTTCACAACTCCAGAACTCAATGACGGAATAGGCGGACTGTTCTACGGTGGAGGATTCGCGCTTGTAACTCCTCAGCTCATCGGTATCGGAGTCTGTTTCGTCTGGGCATTCGGTGCAGGACTCATTGCATTTGCTATCGCCAAGGCCACTGTCGGAATCAGAGTAACCAAAGAAGAAGAAATGAAAGGCCTCGATATATCCGAACACGGCATGGAATCCTACAACGGCTTCCAGATCTTCTCCAACGAATAGCCACATAATAAAACAGAAAGGAATTAAACAAATGAAACTTATTATTGCATACATTCGTCCCGAATATCTGACCCCGATTAAACAGGCTCTCTACGCTAAAGGAATCTACACCATGTCTGTAACCAACATCCTCGGTTCAGGCAGACAGGCAGGATTCACAGAGACTTACCGCGGTGTCATAATGGAAGTTAACCTTCTTAAAAAAGTACGCATTGAACTGGGATTAGCGGCCGAAAAAGTAGAAGACGCTATAAATGCCATTAAAACAGCTGCTCAGACCGGTAAAGAAGGCGACGGAGTTATCTTCGTACAGGATCTGCCCAGAACCATCAGAATCAGAACCGGCGAAGAAACTCTCTAACATACAATATAATTACCCGATGCATCCACTCGCATTGGGGCCACCCTGCCGGTCGAAAGGTATTCCACTCCCTTTCGACCGGCTTTTAAGATTAAAGCCATGCACAAAACACCCTCAATATCAATTCACGAAATTATCGAAAGAGAATGCTTGGCAACGATGTTTCAGCCGATCATATCAATGAGCAGAAAATCAGTGCTGGGATATGAAGCTTTAACGAGAGGTATCAATCCTGACACTGGAGAAATAATCTCACCCGTAAAACTGTTTTCAATGTGCAAGGATGTCTGGACACTTACAAAACTAGACAGAGCGTGCAGAAGAAAAGCTTTTAAAACCTTTGCCCCTATTTCTCAGCACAACCGCTCTCTTTTGCTCTCCGTAAATATTGACGCTGCAGTGCTCGGTAAAAACACACAGGATTTAGGCTCCACCGGAAAAATGATTAAAGAATTTAAAATCCCTGCTAACAATATCGTTATAGAAATAATTGAATCAAAAGCAGGAAATGAAGAAGTTCTCTACAAATTTACTGAAAATTGCCGCAAACTCGGCTTCCTTATAGCTTTGGATGATATAGGAACAGGACACTCAAATCTTGACCGGATACCGGCCCTCAAACCGGACATAATTAAAATTGACCGTTCGCTGATTACGGATATCGACACTAAATTTCACAACCTTGAAGTTACACGTTCTCTTATACATCTTGCTGAGAGAACCGGAACTCTTCCGCTTGCGGAAGGGATTGAAACTATACAGGAGGCTCTGACCCTGATGCGCATGGGAATTGATGTTTTTCAAGGATATTATTTCGGAAAACCCATGTGTGCTGAAAACGTAAAAAATGACCACACCACGCCCATAAAATCATTATCTTCGAGATTTAAAGTTCACATGATGGAAAGACTGGCCATGGAAAAAAGACTGGAAAATTCTTATAAAAAACTGGCAAAAAAGCTAAAGACTCTCCTTACTTTATGCCCGGAACAGAATTCAGATGCTGTTTTGTCCTCTTTTATAGATGAAAACAGTACCATCGAATGCGCTTATATTTTAGACGAAAATGGCAAACAGCTCTCACAGACAATTTGCAATCCTTTTAGATTAAAGGTGAATCGCAGGCTTATTTATCAGCCTGCACCCAAAGGAGCCGACCACTCCCTTAAAGAATACTTTTTGACCATTAAATCCGGTAAAGCCTGGCATACAACTTCTCCGTATATATCCCTTGCTTCAGGAAATACTTGTATAACTGTTTCCACAAAACTGAATTGCAGCAAAAACAGCCCGGTACTTTGTATAGATATCAGTACCCGGTTAAACGTATAATCAAACTACTGCACTCACTCCAAACTGGCCCATCCACAACAATTAGTATATTGACTGCTAGATAATCTAAAAGTAACTTTCCCTTCAGCTCAATAATCCCTGTCCTTGTTAGGAGATTAAATGTTTTTAAAAATAAAAATTATTCTATTTATTTTTGTCATGACCATCATGACAGTACAGCTTGCTCAAGCTGATACAGTTAATCTCTTAAACGGGGACAAATTAACAGGAAAAGTCAGCGTGATGGAGAGCGGCAAGCTGAAGCTCACCACCACTTATGCCGGAGAAATCACAATAGACTGGGGGCAGGTGCTATCTCTTGATTCCGATCAAAAAATGGAAGTCTTTGTCAAACCTGATCACAAAGTGGGCGAAGAAGAACTCGCTTCCTTAGTAAAAGCTGAGCAAACCAAACAGGTTGGAACAGAAAAAAGTATAAAAACCAGCAAAGTGGCCGCAATAAATTCCCGTCCCAAAGACTACAAATTAAAAGGTGGGATACGCGCAGGATGGAACAAAGCATCAGGTAATACCCGCAAAGAAAACATCGGCGCTTCATTTGATATTTCATATGCGACAGGGAAAAATCGCTGGAAGACAAGGGGTGATCATTATTGGGCAACCTCAAAAGGACAGCGTTCCGATTATAACTGGCTTTTATCTGCTGACTACAACCGTTTTTTAGATAAAAAAATATTTCTCACAGGTTCTGGACAGATTCAACAGGATCAATTCCAAGATCTTACGTTACGATCAATAATCGGAACAGGACTTGGTTACCAATTTTTCAACAACGATGAACTAACTTTGTCAGTTGAAGCCGGCCCTGCATATGTATGGGAAGATTACACTTCCCGCGACAGCAGAGAATTTGTAGCGGCTAAATGGGGTATCAACTTCGATTGGTGGATCTTCCCCGACCGGCTGAATTTATTTCACAATCAGATGGGGCTGGTCAGCATGAAAAACTCTGACAACTGGCTCTGGCAATCGCGCTCAGGGATAATGTTTCCAATTGTGGACCGCTTCTTTGGATCATTTCAATATAATTATGACTGGACCAACGACCCCGTCCCGGGAAAACTACAGGATGACTCACGCATAATGTTTAATATGGGTTATTCTTTTTCAGATTTTCCTAAGCTTTTTGATTGATTATCAATCAAGTAACTTACCATTAAGTATAAAACACACCTGAATTAAGCTTGTAAGTGCATTTTTACCTACTGAATCTGCATCTTAAAATATTTTTTACTACGGATTTAAAATAATGATCAATCGAAGCCGTGAAGGGCTTATCTTCGCGGTCGCTGCATTTATTATGTGGGGACTGCTGCCTATCTACTGGAAAACTTTAAAAGAAGTCCCGCCTCTTGAAGTGCTTTGCCACCGGGTTGTGTGGTCATTTTTCTTTCTGGCTGTAGTCCTTTCCCTCAAAAAGAGATGGGTAGAAGTTATTACTGCTTTGCAGGACAAAAAAGTTAAAATACTTCTTGCTGCCAGCAGTTCTTTAATCGGAGTTAACTGGTTTGTTTTTATATGGTCAATTACCAATGACCATGTTGTTGAAGCCAGCCTCGGATATTACATAAACCCGCTTGTAAATATTCTGCTCGGCTTCATATTCATGAACGAAAAACTTAACCGATTGCAGGGCGCCGCAATTTGCTGCGCATTCGCCGGAGTTCTCTATTCAGTAATAGATCTTGGAAAATTTCCTTATATTGCACTCACTTTAGCTGTAAGTTTTGCCCTTTACGGACTCGTCCGCAAAGTTATGAAAGTGGAATCTCTGCCGGGATTGTTTGTTGAAACGGCAGTGCTGACTCCCCTTGCCGGAGGATATTTATTATGGCTGGCAACTGAGGGGACTCTATGTCTTGGTCAAATCGGGGGCGAAACAGACGCTCTTCTTATCGGAACCGGGGTGGTAACATCAATACCTCTTCTTTGTTTCGCCAACGGGGCTAGACGCTTAAAACTGATGACGCTTGGAATGCTTCAATACATTGCCCCGACATTAATGCTATTACTAGGAATATTTATATATAATGAACCCTTCGATAATGCTCGACTAGTAACTTTCTGCTTCATCTGGACAGGAATTGCCATCTACCTTTTCGACAGCATACATAGACAGATGAAACGGCCCAAAGGTATCGCTTAAACAATATTAAAACTGTTTATTTTACAAAAAAAGCAAATATTTTTTTGATTAACCTCAAAAACATAAATATTAAAAAGCTGTATTGACCCCTTATGTCATTATGATAAAAGGAGTTAAGGAAAGAATACTAATCTTCCTCAACTTAATGTATTTACGTACATATTCTTATTTGCAATTTTCAGGAGAAAATAATGAACTCACGCACAGAACATGACTGCATAGGATCAATGGAAGTACCTGAAGAGGCTCTCTACGGAGTACAGACTCAACGGGCCGCTGAAAACTTTAAGATCACCGGCATTCCAATTTCTCATTACCCCCATATTGTTAATGCTCTCGCCTACATCAAAAAAGCCGCAGCCATAACCAACAATGAGTTGGGAAAAATGGATGATGACAAAACAAAAGCAATCGTCTTCGCTTGTGACGAATTGCTAAACGGAAAATATCACGACCAGTTCATTGTTGACGTCATTCAGGGAGGCGCCGGAACCTCAACAAACATGAACGCTAACGAAGTTATTTCGAACGTCGGTTTGGAATTCTTAGGATATAAAAGAGGAGAATATGACAACCTCCACCCGAATATCCACGTCAATATGGCTCAGTCCACGAATGACGTTTACCCAACCTGCCTGCGCATCGCATTACTTGGCAAAATGGAACTTCTCATGGAAGCCATGGAGTACTTGAGAAAAAGTTTTGCCGCCAAAGGTAAAGAGTTTTCACATGTTTTGAAGATGGGCAGAACTCAGTTACAAGATGCAGTGCCTATGACACTCGGACAGGAATTTAACTCTTACGCAATTATGATTGGCGAAGATATTGAAAGAGTTCGCGAAGCAATGTCCTTAATCTGCGAAATTAATATGGGCGGCACCGCAATAGGAACAGGTCTCAACGCACCGCCAAAATACGCTCAAAAAGTTACTGACAAGCTTAAGGATCTGACCGGATTTGAGCTGACACTGGCTCCGGATCTTATTGAAGCGACTCAAGACACAGGTGCGTATGTCCAGCTTTCAGGAGTTCTAAAACGTGTTGCGGTTAAAATATCCAAGATATGTAATGACCTACGCCTTCTTTCTTCCGGTCCAAGATGCGGACTAAATGAAATAAACCTTCCGCGCATGGCTCCGGGATCATCCATCATGCCCGGTAAAGTTAACCCGATCATTCCTGAAGTTATTAATCAGATAGCTTTCACTGTAATCGGCGGAGATATTACCGTCACTATGGCGGCTGAAGCGGGACAACTTGAGCTTAACGTAATGGAACCTGTCATTACCGCCAGCCTGCTCAACTCTTTGACCATTATGAGACGCGGGTTCAAGACCCTTGCTGATCGTTGTGTCTCCGGCATTACCGCAAATGAAGATGTATGCCGCGGATATGTTGAAAACAGCATCGGACTTGTTACGGCACTGAATCCCTACATCGGCTACGAAAAATCAACTGAAGTCGCTAGCGAAGCTCTTAAAACAAAACGTTCAGTTTACGATATTGTTATTGAAAAAGGATACATGTCAAAAGAAGAACTTGATAAAGCTCTTTCACCGGAAAGCATGATCCACACGCATCCACTGACTCTAGTTCCATCCTGCAGCTAATTATTAATAAGGGTTGCAAGGGGTCAAACCTTGCAATCCTTACTGATTTTCCCGTTCACGAATGAACCGCCCCTAAAGGAGTTCTGAATGACCCAAGATAAACCAGTATCTGCAATGGCTATGATGTTCGTAGTTGTTGGTAACATGCTCGGGGCGGGAATTCTTGCCCTGCCTGTAAATTTATGCGCAGCCGGATTACTGCCGTCAATTGCCGCAACTATAGTGATGTGGCTGCTGATGACCTATACCGCTCTCATTTATTCCGAACAGAAAAGCCTGACCACCAATGAGCATGCTGACTTGCCCACCTTTTTTAAAGAAGAACTAGGCTCGATAGGTAAATGGGTTACTATCGTAGCAAACATGATTCTTCTATACGGCATACTTGTAGCTTATCTTGCCGGAATTTCCTCCATCATAATGAGTTTGCAATCTTCAGTCTCACAACCCGTTGTCATGACTCTTTATTTTTTAGTGGTAACAGGCATGACTGCCTTCGGCATGATGATGATGAAAAAGTGTACTCCATACATGGTTACCGCTATGTGGATTACTTTCGGCATGCTCGTTTTTATGGTCGTCCCGGATGTTTCGTCTGAAAATCTTGCCAAATTTGATTGGACCTACGTACCGGCAGGACTTCCCGTTCTGTTGATGGCCTTTCATTTTCACAACATAATTCCAAGTATCTGCCGAACTCTTAATCACGACCGGAAAAAAATTCGTACCGCAATTATCGGCGGAACAACCATCGGCATGGTTATGAACCTGACTTGGCTACTTGTAGTTCTCGGAGCACTCCCACTATCCTCTCCCGATGGAATTGACCTGATCACCGCCTTCGGTAAAAACCAGCCGGCAACAATTCCCCTTGAAATGCTGCTCAAAACTCCGGCATTTACTTATGTAGCCCTCGCGTTTGCTCTAATCGCTATGTCCACAGCATTTATGGCTAACGGAACGGCCCTCATGAGCTTCATGAGAGATCTTACTGTCACATACGCGGGAACTAAAAATAAAACTTTAGTCTGGTGTCTGTCATTTATACCTCCGCTTCTGGTCGCTCTGATCTACCCTGATATCTTCCTCGTTGCCATCAACCTTGTCGGCGGAGTTGGAGAATGTATCATCTTCGGAATTCTTCCAGGATTCATTGTCTGGAAATATTCAAAAGAGGGAAGCTTTCGCAAAATGACAGGAATAATCCTGATCATCTGCTTCAGCGCGATATTCCTGATTGAAGTTGGACAGGAATTAGGTTTGTTACACATCAGTCCGGATGTAGAATACTGGACACATCACACGCATTAATAATCAAGTTCTAAAAAATAAACAAAAAAAAGCCCTCCGCAGGATTATCTGCGGAGGGCTTTTTTTGTATGTAAATTTTTATCTAGTACTCGAATTTGCTTTTAACCTTCCACTCGCCATATTCCTTCTTAAGAATATAAAGCGAATTTTCGGTAACTTTATTATCTTTAAGATCAAAGATCACAGTATAATAACCTTTAACCCACAGTTCAACTTCGTTAACAGTTTTAGTTCGAATGTTGAACCGGAGACCGGAAGTGGAAACCACGGCTTCCTGATATTTTTTAAGCACGCCGCGTTTTTTAAGCATTGACCTGAAACTTTCAAAATACGAACTTTCACGTAAAAATTCTGCTTCCACAAACATGTGTGGATAATCTTCATTTATAGTTACAAACGCCGAGTAAAATTTATCAAAGAAAGTTTTCATTTCTCCAAGTAAAATACGTTCTTTCTCGAGCTTAACCATTTTTGCGGCAAGAAGTTCTTTTTGCTTAGCTGATAAATGAGGAATTTCTTTCTTTGGTTTTTTGCTAACGACCAAAGCAACTTTTTCTTCTGCTGTAGGAAAATGATATTCAACTAATACTTCCGAGACCCCTGCTTTACCACTTTTACCATCAGAATATACCGAATTAATCGTGAATTCGAGACTGTCAGCTATGCACTTAACAGCTTCAATTTTTTGCTTTTGAAAAATATTTTTTAGTGTCAAAGACTGCCTGTGAACCCCACCAAAGGAGACATCTATACCTTTGACCCTGCTAACCTGATTAAGTTTTGAATCTAAATCTATTCCATTACGAAAAATAATTGAATCAACAACTACTGCCTGCGAGAAAGAAAACTGTAACCACTGCCCTGTCCCCTTGTTTTCTGCGTTGACGACCCATCCGGTGGCGGCATCGTCATCCGAAAGAACGCTTGCGTTAAAAAAATTCCCGCCTGTTTGAGAAACAAAAGACGAGACTTTTAAGGAGGCTGTTTCAGCACTGCATAATGTAGGAAAAACAAAAAGAATTATAATGATAAAAAATAATTTGCGAAACATTTTGCGCTCCAAGAGATTACAGACTTAGCTATTACTAATTCAGGTTTAATCATGCCGGGCATAAAACGGCAAGATCAAAAAAAGAAACGCCCGCTTCCCTAATGGGGAGCGGGCGAAAAGAGCAGAAATTCTGCCTATATACTGGATACTACCAGCGTGGACGTTCTGCGCGAGGTTTAGCTTCGTTAACCTTAAGGTTACGACCGTCAAAATCTTTACCGTCAAGGTTATCGATAGCTTCGAGAGCACCGGCATCGTCCATTTCGACGAAACCGAAACCGCGTGGGCGGCCTGTTTCTCTATCTTCGATAAGTTTAACAGAAATGACTTCACCGAAAGCTTCAAAAGCTGCGCGGACGTCGTCTTCACTAGCTGACCAGGGCAAGTTGCCTACATAGATGTTCTTAGACATTCAATATTCTCCATAAAAAGTGATGATGCATGGCACCCATGTGCCATTTGATATAAAAAAGGACAGCACTCAAGATGCTACGCTGCTCCTTGATATATCTGTCTTCTTTATCGATGCCTTCATAGAGGTCATCGATGCAATAAAGTAGACTTTGTACCAATATCCGAGACAAGTCAAGGAGAATTATTACCAAAGTAAAAGAAACTTTAAATAACTTCTCATAACTCACTCTCCAGCCATTACTAACGTTTTACACGCCCAGTAGGCTTTCCAGACGCTCTGCCGGCCGGTTTACCGGAAGGTTTACCGGATGGCTTGCCTGAACGCCTGCGACTATCAGCCGGAGTACGTTTTTTATCAGATCCGTAAGAACGCTTACCAGCTCCGGCAGGAGCGGGACGGCGTCTATCGAGAGCCGGCTGACTTTTACAAGGCTGATCATAATCAAACTCAGCAACCTTGCGACGGTCAATAGATTTACCAACAATTTTTTCAATTTCACGCATCAAGCGTTCATCATCACTTGTCACCAGACTCAAAGCCATTCCGCTACGACCGGCACGGCCGGTACGGCCAATACGGTGAGTATACGTTTCGGCTGTGTCAGGCACATCAAAGTTGATAACATGTGTGATGCGGTCACAATCAATTCCGCGGGCAGCAATATCAGTTGCGACCATGACTTTAAAAGTACCGTCTTTGAACCCGTCAAGAGCACGCTGACGCTGATTTTGACTCATGTTGCCCTGCAAAAATGTAGCTTCATGCCCTCTGAAACTGAGCTTTCTAGCTAAATTCTTAGCCCGATGCTTAGTACGCGTAAAAATAAGAACACTCTCGTAACGGGTTACATCAAGAAGAGTTTCCAGAAAAGCAGCTTTCAACCCAGGATGCACAGGATAAAATTCATGTCCTACGTTTACAGCAGGAGCAGTGTTGGACACCTGAACAGTAGCAGGATTCACAAGAATCTTACCTGCGAGATCACGGATATCATGGGGCATAGTCGCTGAGAACAACAAGTTCTGACGAGTTACAGGCAGACGGGCAATAATTTTTTTGATATCAGGCATAAAACCCATATCAAGCATGCGATCTGCTTCATCAAGCACCAGAACATCAACTTTATCAAGTTTGAGCACGCCCTGATTAAGAAGATCGATAAGTCGACCCGGGCATGCAACTATAATAGTCGCTTTGTTGGCTGCTTTAATCTGAGGATTGATACCGACGCCTCCGAACACAGCTGCGCTGCGGATGCCGGACTGTTTTCCCAGAGCGATAAAATTTTCATGAATCTGCAAAGCCAGTTCACGAGTAGGAGCAAGCACCAAAGCGCGGACAGGCCCCTGATTAGGAGCTTTGTTATCCAGCAAACGTTGAAGGATAGGCAAAGCAAAGGCAGCGGTTTTCCCGGTTCCTGTCTGAGCCAGTCCCATAACATCCCGACCTTTAAGGACTTCGGGGATTGCACGGACTTGAATAGGAGTTGGCGTAGTATAGCCGCAAGAGTTGATTCCGGTGACTAAGCGCCGGTCAAAAGAAAATGAATCAAAATTCACAAGTATTCCTGATGTGAAAGGACAATATATAACGACGGCGCGTGACGGCGGTCGTATTCCGATTATTTCGGAGGGTATTTATCTGAGGCTCTGGAACATGAATTTAATCTTAATCCGGCTTGGTGCGGAGTAGATTTGCCAAAGAATGGCAAAGAGGATTTCCGTGAGTCCAGTCACGCTGAGGTGAGGTCTATCTACTCATTCTGTATCAAAAGTCAAGGTTAATTATTATAAAAAACAATGGTCCACCCGATCAAGAGCTTTTTTATCTGAAACAACAAGCTCTTAGAACGGATGGACCATATAAATTATTATTAAAAAAAGTGGACTTCAAAGTAGCATGAAATCCGCTATTTTAATTAGTAGCGATAGTGGTTCGGTTTGTAAGGGCCTTCAACATCAACGCTGATGTAGTCTGCCTGTTCTTTTGAAAGAACTTCAAGCTCAACTCCGAGACGCCCAAGATGCAGACGCGCAACTTCTTCATCAAGCTTCTTGGAAAGAATCATAACGCATGGCTCATAGGTATTCTGAGCAAGGTCAATCTGTGCAAGAACCTGATTAGTGAAGCTGTTACTCATTACAAAGCTGGGGTGACCGGTAGCACAACCGAGGTTGACCAGACGTCCTTCAGCAAGAACGATTACAGATTTACCGGATTCAAGAACCCATTTATCAACCTGAGGTTTAATTTCAATCTTCTTAGATTTAGGATTGTCCTCAAGATAAGCCATTTCGATTTCATTATCGAAGTGACCGATGTTGCAAATAATTGCTTCATCTTTCATCTGAGCAATGTGTTCACCTGTGATAACGTGGTAGTTACCTGTGCAGGTAACAAAAACATCTCCGCGTTCAACAGCTTTCGCCATTGGGGTGACTTCATAACCTTCCATTGCAGCCTGAAGAGCACAAATCGGGTCAACTTCAGTAATGATGACACGAGCACCAAAGCCGCGCATGGACTGAGCACAACCCTTACCAACATCACCGTAACCGATGACAACAACGATTTTACCCGCAATCATGATATCAGTTGCACGTTTGATTCCGTCAGCCAGAGACTCGCGGCAACCGTAAAGGTTATCAAACTTGGATTTGGTCACAGAATCGTTAACATTGATTGCAGGGAAAAGAAGTTCGCCTGCGGCCTGCATCTGATACAAACGATGTACGCCTGTGGTTGTTTCTTCAGAAACACCCTGAATTTTTTTAGCTATATCAGTCCATTTAGATGGATTTTCAGCAACAGAAGCTTTCAAGCGATTGATAACAAGCTGAAATTCTTTGTTGTCGTATTTCTTTTCAAGCATGGAAGGATCTTTCTCAGCCTGAACACCTTTATGAACCATAAGAGTTGCGTCGCCGCCGTCATCTACGATGAGGTCAGGACCGGAACCGTCGGGCCATGTCAAAGCCTGTTCAGTACACCACCAGAATTCTTCCAGACTTTCACCCTTCCAAGCAAAAACTTTAGAAGTTCCGTTTGCTGCAATGGCAGCTGCGGCGTGGTCCTGAGTGGAAAAAATATTACAAGAAGCCCAGCGAAGATCAGCGCCGAGTTCAGCAAGAGTCTCGATGAGCATTGCAGTCTGGATAGTCATGTGCAGGCTGCCCATGATCTTAAGACCTTTCAGAGGTTTTTCCGTACCGAACTTTTCACGCAGAGCCATAAGACCCGGCACTTCACGTTCGGAAAGCTGCATTTCTTTGTTGCCCCATTCAGCAAGAGACATGTCAGCGACTTTGTTATCCATTTTAGGATCTAGTTTAAGCATTGTATCCTCCAAGTTTTTTTACGGGCTGCACGCCCACTATTGTTTTTCTGCGACGTAAACCAAGACAGTAAGTCCTTCCTTCACAGGGAAGAGATGAGTTGTAATAGTGCCGAGTCCGGCCTCATCCATCCACCCTCGAAGTTCCTCTTCTGAAAAACCAAGTCTGCGGTCACCATATTCGGTGCGCATCTTTTCATTAGAGTGTATGACAAAATCTGCAACAACCAACCTGCCACCGCGAGTCAGAACCCTTGCAGCTTCCGAAACAGCCCTGTCAGGATTTGGCAAATGATGCAGAACCATTGAAATAACAGCGAAATCAGCTTCCCAGTCGCGAAGCGGCAAATGAGTAAGCTCACCGATACGAAGACTGACCTCAGGATTATCACCAATGCGATTGGAAGCTAGCTCCAGCATTTTGCGGGAACTGTCGACACCTATAACCGATTTACACTTTACCAGCATATCGCCAAGAAAAGCTCCGTTACCGCATCCGAGATCAACCCCGACCGAACAGTCTTTCATAAAACCAAGCAATTCGGAATTAAGATTGAAATCACCAAAAACATTACGCTGAAGGTGTTCCCAGTCCTCAGCAATTTCATCAAAAAACTTGCGTGTTTCCATGTTGCGTTCAGCCAGAACTTCAATAACACGGCGCTTATCAGCTAAAACTTCAGTCTCATTTTCAATCAGCCAGCTGATAGAATCAGAAAATCGCTGGCCTGCACCGGACTGAGCAAGGCGATAAAAATTCCACAAACCTTCTCTTCTGGATTCCAGCAAACCGCTCTCATGAAGAATCTTAAGATGGCGCGAAACCCGTGGCTGAGACATCCCGAGAACCTGGACGACCTCACCAACGTTAAGCTCGTTATCACGAAGCATAGCCAGCAATCTGACTCTGATTTCATCGGACAACGCTTTGCTGAATTTTAATATTTCCATCCTCAACCTCGCCATGCAACGACATAAAAAGTAACAATATAACAACATCTTTATATAGCAATGTTTGCAACCAATACCCACCACCCAAAGAACCGTCAAGCAGAAATAAATAAAATATACAGCGCGGTAACATTTCACATCATATATGATGATTATTTTGATAAGCTAAACAGCATGGAATACATTGCAATCAGCGCATTTAATGTATAGACAATCTTTATTGAATTAACATTTTTTTCACGACTAGACTATGGTTAGAAAAGCAAAATACACCGGCCCAAGAAAAAGGCACTTCCATCCACGCCAACGTGCGCTACGCACTATGGGCGAGGCCATGAGCGACTTTGTTTCCGTCCTTGACGGTAACCACAAGCTCATGATTCCAAAGCTGTGGAAAGCTTGGCCGGAACTGATGGGAGAACTTGCGGAATTCGCGAAACCACTTGGTCACCGCAAGACTACCCTGATCCTTGCAGCAGAAGATTCAGTCGCGGCGCAAGAACTTTCTTACTTCGCCCCGGAGATTCTATTAAGAATTAATTCATTTTTTGGTGAAGAAGTCTTTGACAAAGTACTATTCGAGCTGTTAAACGGCAGGGTTCCATTGGACGGGTACAAATTAAAGCGAACCCCTATCCAAAGACCCAAGATCAAGAAGCCCGAAAATATTGGCGGGATGAAAGACAAATTTGATCCAGAATCGGCGGTCGGCAGATGTTATCTGAAGTACGTCCGTCTGTTTGAAAATTCATAAGATTTCATAGCCGGAGACGGCACTAAGGAGAATATCATGAGCGAAGAAAAAGTAACACTCGAAAGTCTTGCACTTAAGAAACCCCTTGACAAATTGACCACCAAAGAACTCCGCGAACTCTGCATCAACAAGATGCCTTTGATTGCCGGCGTATCTGGAATGGACAAAGACACCATCATCACCAACGTTAAAGAATTTCTTGAAATCGTTGAAGAAGAAGGCGCAGTATCCCCTTACAAAGATCAGATCCTTACCATCAAAGGTCAGATCAAAACCATGCGTGCAGACAAAGTTAAAGTTGAATCTCGCAAGGATCGCACTCTTTTACGTCGCAAAATCAACAAGCTTAAAAAACGCACCCGCGCTATGGCGAAAGCAGTTTAAGCTTATTTTCAAAATATTTGAAGATTGTTATTGACAGCGAGAGCTAATCCAAATAAACACTCTTCTCGTTGCAGGGACATCGTTCAATTGGCAGGACAGCGGATTCTGATTCCGTCAATCAAGGTTCGAGTCCTTGTGTCCCTACCAGCAACATGTTTTTGATAATGCGTCCCCATCGTCTAGCCTGGCCTAGGACACCGGCCTTTCACGCCGGCGACAGGGGTTCAAATCCCCTTGGGGACGCCAATCAAAAAACATGAAGACTCGCTAAGCCAATAGAGTCGAGCTGACAGCAACACAACCCGCTTCAACAATGTGATCAGGCTCACAGAAGCAGGTACGATATTTAAGATGCGTCCCCATCGTCTAGCCTGGCCCAGGACACCGGCCTTTCACGCCGGCGACAGGGGTTCAAATCCCCTTGGGGACGCCACGAATTTGAAAAAGGACTGAATCGCAAGATTCAGTCCTTTCTTCGTTTTGCAGCCGAAAACACTTTCAACGCTCACACCACAAAAGCAACAGACCTACCCATGATCTCCGCCCCTGTTGACGGCCTCGAGAATCCCCGTCCTTATCTCAAACCGACTACAGAAGGATACTCATCCATATTACGACTAAAACGGCTTAGAATCGATTTTTAACATTACAGACAACCCGCTAATATTATTTAGATTAACTAACTTTCACATTTCTTCAAAATTAATAATATAAGTTGTTGACAGAATGACACAATCCACATAGAAAAACTTCTCGTTGCAGGGACATCGTTCAATTGGCAGGACAGCGGATTCTGATTCCGTCAATCAAGGTTCGAGTCCTTGTGTCCCTACCAGCAACTTTTTTTAGATGCGTCCCCATCGTCTAGCCTGGCCTAGGACACCGGCCTTTCACGCCGGCGACAGGGGTTCAAATCCCCTTGGGGACGCCACTAAAAAAGAAAGCTCCTTACGTTTTAAACGTAAGGAGCTTTCTTTTTGCCATCCATATATAAAAGATAGAATCTTAAAAGATTCAATTACTGGACAGTAAAGCTCTCTCCTGCATCAGTAACAAACCTCACCACTCCATCCCGGTCCACCAAAATAGCACGCACCGCTTCATCCATTTTTTTTACCATTTGAACTTTACCGCGCTGATCTATCCTGAAAAGCCTTTTTTTCGACTGCGAAAATACATAAAGAGATTCATTCGGAGAAACAGCCAGCCCGGTAATTACCCCAAAACCCTCTGCCAGAAGAATTCTCTCGCCATCCGCATACACAATATAAACTTTACCCTCGGCCTGCTCCGCGATGTAGTTACATTTTTTACCATTAGCTACGAGCATCCCGGTAATATTATTTTCTTCTCCTGCAAAAGCTGAACAGACCATAACAATGACAATCATGCAGGAGATTAGGCAATTAACAATAATTCTCAAACTTCTTGAACTCATTAGACTCCTCCTTGCTGTTTGATATGTTGTATGGCACGTTATGATACAAATCCAATACCATTTAACGGTTTATTAATACCTAAAAGGTATCATATGAGAATGCGCCAACTGCGTTACTTTGAAGCGGTCGCGGAAGAACTTCACTTCGGAAAAGCTGCCGAACGTCTACATATACAGCAACCACCGCTAAGCAGACAGATTCAAAGCCTCGAAGAAGAGCTTGGAACACAGCTGTTCAACCGTACTAACCGCAAGGTTGAGCTGACCGAAGCTGGAAAATATTTTCTTGATGAAGCTAAGGAAATGCTGAAAAATGACTCACGGGCACGGGCGACCCTTCAAGCTATGGGAGACGGGACCGCAGGAAAACTTCATGTCGGGTTTGTATACCTTGTGCTCTCATCGGCCTTTCCTGACATTGTAGGACGCTTTATACGGAAGTATCCTGCCATTGATGTCGAACTACATGACGAAACCAGCTATGAGCAAATTGAAGCGGTCCGCGACGGATCACGCCACGTCGGATTTGTCACACTCAATCTGATGGATCTTCAAGATCTCTCCCACGTTGTAGTGCAGTGCACCAATCCCCGCGCAGCTATCCCGACCAACCATCCGCTGGCACAGAAAGAAATCCTGACCTTAGAAGATCTGGCTGATTTTCCTTACATATGCAGTCGGGAATCTTATTGTAAAATGAGAGTGAAAGAGATGGAAAAACTCTTTTTGAAGGCGGGACTGGAATTAAAACTAGGCATGAAATATCGGCGAAAACACACTGGCACAGTCTTTGTTGCCGCAGGCTTAGGCTGGACAATCATTAATGACGGTTCTGAACGCACAATGCCGCAAGGAGTTGCCCTAAGACCGATTGAGGCAGATCTCCCCCCGTTTGAAGTCGGGATGATATGGAACCCAAATAGAATTACACCGCTGATTGATAACTTTCTATCTTTTTACAAAGAACAAGTCAGAGAATAAAAAAAAAGACCGAATCAGAATCGGTCTTTTTTATAATATTTTTTCCTTCTATCCTTTAATAACCAGATCTCGCATAAGCTGAAAAGGGTCATCATACTTATCTTTAAGTTCTTTCACTATTTCACGATATCCAATTCCGTATAGATCCTTCGCTGAAGCAACCCTCTGCGCATAAAAAGGCCCCAGCTTTTTTTCCTCAAGATAATTAATCTCCATCCATATTGCGTGACCTTCAACCAGCCGCAACGGAATGCCATCAAGATCACTACCGAACTTATCATATTGCCAAACATGCGTCAGTTCGTGAACTAGGGTAGACAGAGCAAGATATTCAGGCATTGAATTTTCAATATAGATTCTGACTGAACCATCTTTATATCGAACAGCAGCTCCAAGACTTCTTGGTGTAAGCTTTGAACAAGGATTATAAAGTGTCCCTACACATTTTGACAAAGTCAAAGGATCTACAATGTGGACATGACAAGAATCAATTATACCATCCAAGCCAAATTTACTGCACATCCAACAAGAAATCTCTTCCAATTTTTTCCTATAATCATCTTTATTCTTAATCCGCGCAGACCGTTCACAATTACCACAACAAACTCTTCCATCATCTGATTTCCACAACAGTTCCGGAGAAATAGGGCAGCCACAGAAATCACATTCATAATTACCCCCCTCAGATGCTACGCTTCTTTCCAGAAAGGCTTCACGACGTTTTCGTATTGTCTGATGACGGGTTTCAATAAGCGTTGAAATTATTGAACGTAACTCTTTCAGCCTAAGAACTTCAGGCTCCTTTTCTTGTCCATACCACAAGAAACTTTCTGATTTATCTTCAAGAGATTCATACCAGAACAAATAATCCTCCAACACTTCAAAAATATGATCTTTGCCAGCCTCAATAGCCCTGCAAAGTCCCATATCCACGATAGAATCTTCAAAAATTTCAATGCCGATACGCCCGTCTCCGCCATGCTCAAGGGATTCTTCAAAGTGAGGCAAAGCTGATATACGCGTAGCAAGTTGTAACTTTTCGGCAATCGGATCACCTCCTATTTCAGGAGGTCGAACCGGAATAACATGCAGATATTGATGTAAATCGGGGAACATGCTCTGTAATATTTCTTTCAGCAAAATTGCAAATGTAAAAGAAATCTTTGAGTCGGCATCAAGAGGATGTGACGCTTCTGAAGAAATTTCCCAACGTAATCGTCTACCATGATTCATGGTACGTTTTAACGTATCGTGCATGGGAATATATTTAAATTTATTAACCCCGAGGTTAACTCCGTCACTGAACTGGAAATAACCCTCAGTTTTAATAGAATAAAAACAATCTTCAATAGTACTGTTAAAATAAAAATGTCCGAAACTCTTCCCATCATTTTCGCAGGCAAGCACCTCATTACATCCGTGGCACTCAATTATGACCTTATGCCTATAGCTCCGTTCATCATCAGGAAGAACATACTCAACATTAACGAACTTCCCTGCTTTATTGATGGATGAAATTTTATAAGCTTCCCCGTTATAACAGTGAACCTGACCCGGAAGATAATTCTGCACAATCTGATGCCCAAAAACTTTTTTAATAGTCCTGCCGGAAGCATCATTGAAATTAAATATTTCACGATGAGCCATTGCCCAGTCTTTTGACATTTCGTGTGGAATTTTATATTTAGCCGATGAAACAAAATCATTCAAATCGTCATCAAAAACCATCTCATCTCTAATAGTAAAGTAAGACGAAATGTCAGACTTTTTATTATAGGCATAGTTAAAAACAGATCTGAGGTTGTCATCAACTGTCGCCCCGGCAAGCTCATCAGTATGAAAAAATGAATCAACAAACTGCCGGATACTTTTCTCATCCATCTCTTCAACACGAAGTCTTTCATACACAAGCAACGCTACCCCTGTCTTATCCCTGCTAAGTAGAGGAGCAAATTTTTGCAGAGGATTCTCCATGAAAAAATCAATATATTCAAGGAAGTAATCACGAAGCATATAGCGAGGGCTGAAAACATTCGCCATCATATACTTATTGGCACCCTCTAGTGTTTTACTAAGCGTCAACGGCAAATTATAAGAATCGTCCCTTGCGACTATTATCGCAGCATCGCCTATCGCTCTCAGCATTGGACGAGTCGCAATGGCAACCCTGCTGCTGTAAGAACCTCTGTTTAAATCTCCAGATTCCACATCATCCATACGGCTGACAAATTCACTCCATGCGGTTTTATTAAATCCCTGCATCTCTACAGAAGGAATTGCTGAAGACAACATATAGGCGGCAAGACCATTTTCAGGAGAAACATAATCACATACTCCGCCCAACACCCTAAGGTAATTGCTGGAATCATTCAGATCAAAAAATCTATAACAATACGACTCAGGTCTTTTACCTCTGAATGTAAATTTTTCAGGATGTCCTCCAAGATATGCTCTTGCAACTACTTTAATCGAAGCATCATAATCGTCTGTAAGAAAAATCATCTGCAAATCATCACCGCGAATATCACGTATAATTCTAAGAACTGATGCCGCAGGCAGAATATTTGAAAAAACACTTTCATCCAGATTAAGTACAATAATTTTACTGACCTGTTCAATCCAATCTCTTACGGTGTCCAGACGCTTTAACAATAATTCATTGGGACAACTGATCAGAACATCTTCCTGTCCCGTAAAATCATCAAATCCAACCATTGCAATTGCATTTTTAGAATAAAGCGATCCATCTTCGAGCCAGCGGGTAAGCCACGCCTCTTCTTCCTGACGCTGAATGGACCCCTGCAATGAACTGGTAAAAACAACTATTTTATTAAGCCTCTGTATATCGTGCTGAACGCCTGTAAAAAGAATAGGAGCAACTTCATCATACATTCCACTCACAACAAGCAGGTCTTTCCCATCCCATAAAGCTTCAAGCAACTTTCTGTGCATTTCGTTAAATCCACGCGGGAAATAGCCACTTATAGACCTGATTATCGATGCCAAACGTCTATCAGTAACCATTGAAGACTGGTCAGCAACTATCCTGACACGACTTTCGTTAACGCCGCTACTATAAAGAATACTGCGCCAGAAGACTGCGCCTATAGAATCAAAAAACTCTCCACACTTACCGGTTAATTTCCCGGAACTGGATTCATGAGTAAAGCTGGTTCTACTTTCTTTACTCTCCCCCGAAAAATAAAGCCCGGTAATAAAAAATGTCAGAGTTAAAAATACCGGATACTTAAGAACGGTTGATTCAAACAAACCATGCGGAGCAACCTTATGAGCGACAAGTGATGCCACTATAAAAAATAAAGCCAGAGTCGTCAGAAAGAGTCCCAGTATCTTAAATTCAGGGTTCATCAATATATTACCCTGAATACCTTTCTTATACCCGAGAGGCATTTTTTTTACTTTTTGCAAGGAGTAATCATCAAGAAACAATTCATTTTTACATACCCGGCGAAACACTCTGGACAGGAATGACAAACCGCTGAATGTCTTAATCTTTCCACATATAAAAATACCCATATGTATAAAACCCATAACAACAGCCAAAAGCGCAACCACACCAGCATTTAAATATAGAAGAAATATCTCCACGCCTCCCGGGGTATCCCCAAATGACCTTTCAATATTTTCTAGAGCACCCGGCACCACCCGTGGCAACGCATAAAAAAGAATCGTAATTCCAAAAAGTAAATATACAAGAGGAAGCATCCAGTAGCGGCAATTGCGAGGTAAGGAAAGGACATATACTGCTATTAAACTTACAAATCCTACGGCAAATGGTATCAAATAGTTATACATATTTTTTTCCTCCCTCAAACATTCCATCTTCTTCCAAGGTAACAAGTTCAAACGGGAAATAGGTCACCATAGAAGTGTTGTGTCCGCGTTTAATCATAAGATTATAAGACGCTGCACCGGGAATATATGTTGAAGGGGAATATATAATATTTTCATCAACCGGACGGTCATAATCAATTTTATCTATAAATTCATCTGAATTGACAATATTCACGTCTGTTTTCCAAATATCAGCCAAAGGACGCATTAATTCAATATGATCCGTAACTTTATTGGCATGATATAAAATTAAACTTTTCCGGCGGCGTTCCGAACTAACTTCCTTAAGAAGCTTCCGATAGTTATTTGCAACAACAGCAAATTCGCACTGCTTTTTCAAATGAGCCATATTACTTTTCAAAATTTCAGATAATCGACCCTTATAAAACTCTGCTCTTGCTTCAAATTCACTATGCACTCGCCTTAGTTTCACCTTGGCTCCGCCATAACAAACAATCATTATCAGAATCGAAAAAGAACACCAACCGAGCATGTACCATTGATAGTCTCCTCCTCCGAGAAAGAGCATCAGCAAGACAAACAAAGTCAGTAATCCTCCGTAATAAAGAAGCATTTTACTACCTGAAAAAATCTCAGTTCTGTATATCAACTTATCCATCAGCGATTGAGTTTCATTCTTCCAGTCCAGATTAAAGTCACAAAAAGCTTTTCGGGCGACCTGCCTTTTCATACTTTCGCGTTCTTCCTTGAATTTCTCCAAGGTTGTTTCGATATTATCGACATCCAAAGTCTCCACGTTCTTAGCAGCACGCTTTGTCTGAAACACATTTTCTCTATCCAAGCTTTTATACTGATCCTGTTCACTGATTAGAGAAATATTAAAATCTTCCCACCAAAATTTCCAATCAGAAACATCTATCCCTAAAGGCGGCGGCGGAAGAAGTGAAGACTTCGGTTCTTCAAAATGAAACTCGGGAGTACGTTGCAAAGCGAAACTGCCTTGAACTGCCCTGACGCTATCCACTTTCACAGAATCTCGAGCAGACTCAAGTGCATGCAGATAACGGTCAAGCATTGTCCCGGCCAGTTCGGTGTTAATATCAATATTATCTCCCAAAGAAAGAAAACTTCTGGAATCCAGCATGTTGCCATCATCGCCTATTTCTAAAAGCAAAAGAATCACAACCCCCACTCTGAACTGTGTCGAGTTGTGCCTCGGTGCACTGAAATCGGCCTGCCGCACCCGGACGCAGCAGCTTCTTTCATCCATAATCCCGCCGACACTGTAATAATCGTATAATAATTCTTTAAGTATAATTTCCGGTTTGAGTGCATTCAGGGCCTGTGGATCGACTTCCAGACGGGCAAGCAGCTTTTCTTTAAAGTTATCATTAAGATCTACAGCTTTTTTCGAATACAGATACTCATTTTCACCCGGGAAAGAAGCGTTACATTCCTGCTCCACACGCGTAGCTGCATCAGAAACACAATCAATATAGCTATTACAACAAAGCATTAATTCATCTCGCAACTCATTGCTCAACCCTTCAATTCCCTCACTTATAACTTCATTGCTGAAATCAAGATTCGGCTTTAAAGCGGCAAGATTCTTGAGATCGCTATCGTGAAAAGTACAAGGTATTTCGTTTAACACAGTATACCCGCGCGTATCCATTTCCCAATGCAAGTAGCTTTTATCACTTTCATTACTCGGAGCATGAGTATGCCCCTGCCTGCTGACTGGATCGACAACAATATAACTGACACGCACAGGAGAGAACTTTAATTTCCCTTGCAGCCGAGAAAACAAATTATGCTGAACCCGTGTAATCTGATCAGCAAGCGATCCACGACAGGGATTTATATCTTCATCATAATTACCCACATCTTCCGAAACACCAAGCACGACTATTGCCTGCCAGTTTTTTACAGATAATCTCCGTAAATACTGCAATAATTTCTTGTAGCTGAGCTCATAATTAACATCCTCGCCGGGACTGCGTTCCTCCCAAAACATTTTCAGCTCACCGGAGGACAAAAGTGGATACAAATAAGGTTTAAACTCAGCCATCGACGTAATTTCACCATAAAAATCAAGCACAACGGTTTGCACAAAAAACTCCCCTTTCTTATAGAGCCAGACTCTTTTCTGTATACATTCAGGACAAGATCATCTCTAAAAGATATCTTCCAAAGTCTTCTGGTAACTTTTAACTTTTACATCCCAGTTTCGACCGAGGCGTGTCCCTTCTGAAAGGTACTGTGAATAAATCGAAGAATTTGCTAAGAGATCATTTATCTCTATTATGGTTTCTTCCTTGTTTTTTGCATCATTTGTCTTCCCGTTCTGAGCTTCCTTAGTCCTTATTATCAAATTAAAAAGGATATTCATCAGGGTTACGGTTTTCTTCTCTAATTCTTCCTCAGGCATTGCAGGTCTCTCGTTTACGAAGCTCGCAATGGCATCCAGTATAGTAATTTTTTCAGGGGAATACTCGACTGATCTTGAACTGAATGACCTTTCAACCTCTCCGCCGGTACGTTTAAAAGGAACTTTGGATATTTCAGCATTGGCCCAATCTGATATTGAGTAAACCAGTCCCGGATTATGGGGGAGGGCTTCGTACAAATCATACAAACCACCTGCAACCGGAGTTCCGCCCTTATAAACCAACTTGATAGCTTCATTACCTTCTTTATCAACAGTATGACATTCCCAGAAAGACCGGCTGCCTTCTGTGCGGCTTTTAAAGCGCGCAAAGGCAAGACCAAGCAGAAAAGCTTCATTACTGAGTTTTAGATCTCCCGCCCCTGTAACACTGTTAAGGTCGGTCATATATGCGGGAAGATGCCATCGTTTATCTAAGTGAGGGGTAATCGTGTCGCCGCCAGCTACAAGTCGCTTTATTCTGCGCTTGTACGCAGTATGATATGAACCGTCTGCCCCGCTTGATCCGGGGGCAGAGGCTTTGAACTTAGTAAAATCAGAAGCAAGATAACCATATCGTGCAGTGTAGCGAATCAGTTCAGTTTCGGGGAAAGAGTCATCCCGGACAAGTCTGCTGTTACCCCCGAAATTATCTTTAACCCAGTCTTCGGAACAACCGTCAAGAGTTTTAGAATTAATACCCCAGTACTCCTGATTCTGAACTTTTCCCTTTGAAATTTCGGGAGCGAATGGAGAAGCCAGACGTTCCAAAATTGCAATCCGCTCTTTCAAATGAGTATCATGATCAATATTTCGAGAGCGGGCTTCTTCAGTTAAGGCCTCCAGAACATTGTAACTTAAACGTCCCGACTCCATAATTTCATTCTCACACCACGAAACTATTTCCTCACCGAAATTTATTCCTCTAGAGAATCTTTCTCTCTTACCTCCAAAGTGATTACCGCAAAATCTTTTATATCTATCTTCATAAATTTTTTTGAGGAAATCCGGAGGCAGTTCACTGCTTTTTGCTACAGAATTCCGAAGCTCTTTCCACATGGATTCCTTGTCTTCAGCAGACGCGAGCACATAAACATTCATCGGATCCTGATTGCGCTCATTTTCGTTAGAGCAATCTCTTATTTCTTTTTGCAGACCGTTTCTAATAGAACGCAACTGATCGAAATAATCTTTCCAATCCCGCAAAAGATCACGCACACAGCTTAATAGCTCTTCATACACCAACTCTTTAAGCTTAATTTGCCGATACAGATTAAGTCCATTGAGCTGTCTCGAAGATTTTTCCTTATATTCAATAACCAAAGCTTTGAATTTACGCCCGAGCAGCTTAGAAAACCATGAAATATTCTCAAGGTTGCGGAATCTATCTTCAATAGTTTCAACAATATCTCTTTTATTACTCAAATTATAAGCTTTTTTATAATTATCTATATTTTTTTCAACCTGCGCTACCTGCTCGCGAACTTTTTTCAAATTCACCTCGAGCAACTCCTCCAAGCTGTAAAGAACATACCGGACTGCAACAGGGTGAAGTGGATAAGGACGATTAAGCATCCAGGTATTCAGACTGTGATCTGAATTAACCATTTTTTCACAGCCGCTTCTTACAGTCTGATTTATGATAAAACTTTTGTTGCTTCTGACTGAAACAAAAACCTGCCGCTGGTATGCTGAAAGATGTCCTTCCATATCTTCTACGGCAGAAATTACATTTTCCCCTCTGGTCATCTGACCATTATCAAGAACACAACTCTGTTCCATGTAATTTAGGTCTTTATCATCCTTAACTATCTGTTCAATCAACTTATCTACATTCCCCAGAAACAATTCGGAACGAGGCTTTGTATCAATAGCTCTTTCGCCCGGAATATGAACAGCGTCATAAATACTTAAAAAGAAAGGATCAGGGTTATTATCTTTTGCATAGTTATCAACAAGAGAAAGGTATCTTTTCCCTAACTTCGGACGCTCGCCGCCAACTCCCGCCTGCCTGTCTCTTTCATATTGTTCAAGTTCTCCGTCATATTCTTTATCAAGTCGCAACCATTCACTTGAAAAGCTCTCATCGGTCCAACGAAGGGCGCAATATCTAACAAGTTTTTTATAAGGATAAACAAGGGAAGCAACTCCGGCCCCGCAATAACGGTTAAGCCCGTTTTCACTGACCAGTCCAAGAATGAAATTATCCTCTTCCGAAAAAGAAGGACCGCTGATAGGTGAAAACAACTGAAGATGAATGGTCTTAACCATTTGATTAATGTAGTTATCGAGAAATTTAAGGTTTTCCCCTCTTTCATTCTCAAAATCATATAAAAAACAAAAATCGAAAGGAAGGTTATCATCAGTTACGACATGAGATTGCCGACCGTCGAGATCCTCCTGTCTGGGCTTATACTCAAGCTCGATAGTTGCTCCGCCACTATCAGACTTATCGATTCCGGCGTTTATGGTAATAGCATTAAGCTCTTTAAGACTCGCATATGCATTCGCCCGGACATTTTCGTGATGAGTTTCATCAAGAAGTCCGCTCTGAATCAAAGGATCAGGAAGCAGAAAAGCTCCACGAACCAGCACAGCATTTTTCTTAAACTCATTCATCAGAATGTCGCGGACATACATTGCTGTCTGTAAGAAAATTCCTGATCCAGTCCCGCCGCCTAGAGACGTTACAATCATAACCCTGACACTGGGCATAGCCCTGTCACCACGAGCCTGAAAAATATCCCGTATCTGAGAATGCAGTTTCGCAAGTTTCCCATCATCTATAGACGCGCGATACGCCAACCTTGAAACACAACGAACTTGCCCTGCTCCATCAGTCAAAAGCTTACGCTTAAGTTCTCTGACATCACTTGGAAACCATTCGTTGACAGAACTGTCTGCAATTTCAAGATAGTTACCGACAGTCCAGTTCGTGCTGGTCTGAGTAATTACATTTCGCAAGTTAGAACACTTATCTATGTCATTGATATTGGTATCAAAAGCATGAACAGCAATCCTATCGTGCATAGCCGGAGGAATTTTGCCATAAATCAGATCTACAACCTGTGACCCTATTCCGCCTAAACCTATAAGAAGAGTTGGAACTGTACTAAACTCCACGTTAGCCTCCGTAGTTATCTATTCGTAATGATATTTTTTGATTGAACTATTTCCACGAACCTCGAGAGAAGACCAACGAGACAGGCTCTGATCTTTTCGCTTAGGGAAATCCAGAGGCATACCCGCCAAAAACATATCCTTATTCTGACAGGATTTATCAACTACAATACTTGCAGGACTCATTCCGGCTTTAAAGATCACACCTCTAATATTTTTCACCTCAGCAACAGACGGCCAGAACCATTTAACAAGCAAAGAACCAACTCCTTGCCTGCTCAAAAATTCTGTATGAAATTTAGGAGGTACTCCACTGCGATTAACTTCCGATTTTATTCTGGCATCCTTTGCGAATCGCTGCTTAGTAAGCAATCTCCAGACATACCAACTCAAAAAACAAATAAGCAAGAACCAGCCAATCACGCTTTTATATTTTGCCCACCAATCAGCATCGTTCATTGAAAGTATGATGTTTGATGATAAAATTTCACCGGGAAACGGACCTTTCCAATTAAGCTGAACAGGAAACTCTCCGGCAGAAGCAGGTAAAGGCGGAGTAAGCATACCGAAGACCGGGGCTATCTCATAACCTCCGGGAACCTCGGAATCTTGCATTACAGCAAATTCAAGCTCATCATTAATGGAAGGTTCAACCTCCCAGTTTTCATGTTTTAAATCGATAGATTGCCCGTCTTCGCGAATTTGCAGAATAAGAGGGGCAACTTCTTCGGGCACAGCAACACTGCCATTCCAAAAAGGCATGCTCTGCACAAACTCAAGATTTCTCTTTTGCGGAACAATTTGAAATTTTAGATTCTTATTTTTAAGTCTGATTGCGGGATCATCAAGAAACTGAATATCTACGGAGACATCTGTCGGTGAGGAGAGAGTGAACTGTTTATCCCGATACAAATATACTGCAACAGGATTTCCCGGAAAATACAGAACTTCAGAGGAACAACCGGTCACCCCTGCTCTCTTTCGAGAACTGATTGTTATGCCTTCAGGAAGATCTCTGGCTGACAGTTGAACCATGCCCTTGTCCGCTCCTTTCGAGATATCAACAGCAACAGAACCTACCTCTTCCGGAACATCACAATATTTATAAGGAACATTAACCAAGGGCGAATTTAGGGTTGCAACTACCTCGCGCGAACCTTCTTTTGCGTTAATCTTGAACACACCGGATTTCAGGTGAAAATATCCTTGTGACACAGCTCGGATAGATATCTCCTTGCGGTCAGAAGCTCCTTTTATGGAGGAAACATTTTGCCACTCCGAAATGAATAAATTCAAATTTTTATCAAAATGAAAACGCTTTCCGATTGCGGTCATTTCGCTGTCAAGAACATGAACGTCTATCTGTGCAGCTTGTTCAGCACTAAGTTTTATATGATCTCCGGTTTTGTAATCTGAAAATTTCACATAAATTCTGAACCTGTCATCACGACATAAGACATAACTGCCTTCCCTCTCTTTTACGACTCCCCGCCCCTCTACTTGCAACTCAGGCTGAAAGTTCATAGCCGTCTCGATAAGTAATTTTTTTAAAGTGGAGGAAGTAAATCTGCCCGGACAATCTATTTGATATGTTCCCGGCCCCATAACCCTTTCACCGTTTCCGGCTATTGAAATAATTCCTGAAATATCCCGTTGCAAAACCTTTTTCAAAACAACTCCGGATGAGGATGTTATTTTTTCTTTATGAGGACTTTTTATCTCAACATTTTTGAACAGAATTTCTCTTCCATCAGGTGCAATCAATTTCTGAGGTTTTGAAAAATCATTACTTCCATAAACCTGTTGTAAAACACTGACGCGAAGTAATGGAAATATTGACCGGAATTCAAATTTGTCACCGGAAAAATTCGACGGGAATCTATCTTCAAACTCATCACGCCCTTCAATACGGGCTGCAACTTTTTTCATCGCATCAAGGATATGTTTGCCACCTCCCGCTGTGGAAACCTTTATAAGATCATCCACATGCCCGCCAACTTCCTTCCGCCACTTCTGATAAAGAGCCTCGCTTGCATCTGAACCGATCAATAAAAAAATAACCCTGCAATCGTTACCTGCTTTTTCCTTAAATTTCTCAATATCCAAAGCAACATTTTTAGACTGATTGTTAAAAACGCCGTCAGTAATGATTATCAGCCAGTCTTTACGATTTTCTTTAACCTTCTTGAGCAAGGAATCATTAAGAGTGCTCGCAAGAAAATGTTCAACCGCGACACTCACAGGTTTATAAGGAGTCTTGCCTCCACAACCGTAATTCCGAATATCGCTAATTGCCGAAGAAACCTTATCACCTGAATACGAAGGAATTTTTGTGGGGCCAGTTGCATTTACGGCACTCATACGGACAACATTTAAGGTGTCTTCCTTGTGCATAAGAGCCGCAAGAGTCTGAAGTGCATAGTTCGCATATATCCACTGATCTGTGGGCTTCTGATAACCAAACTTATGGTTAAAACCACCAAACATACTCATAGAATCATCATAAACAACTGAGACGACTCTCGCCTGTGCGGGACAGGCAAATCCTGCATAAATCAGTACCAGCAACAAACAGGCATAATATTTATTTGAGATCATCCCTCACCCCATACAGACATTTTATAACGCAAAACCTATATAAAACTTCACAAAGATGCTTTATGACTATAAAAACACAAAGACAAGCTAATATCTTATTTATCAAGCGTAATATTATCAAATTAATCAGAGGTCAACTTAAAACAACGAATTTTAAATTATAGACTGAACTATTTAAAAACTGAGCCATAAAATATATAACAAAGGGGCCTCCATACAAAACAAACAAAGTTAATTTAAATAAACATAATGATTACAGCCTCATTAAATTAAACCTTAATTAAATCAGCGAATTAAAAAGATTTTTCAATTGTCGCCACACCTCTTATTTTGCTTGATAACAACCCTTTTTTTTGAGAGTCTTCGCGCACTAAATTGAACTAAGGGTGGAACATGAAAAAAAATATCCCAAGTGAAGAAGAATGCGAAAGGTTGCTAACTGAAGTTTTCAAACTTCCTGAAGATCAGCTTGTAAGTGCCAGACTTGTTAAAACAGTTGCTTTACGGATAGGGCGTGATCTTAAATGGCTGCGTGACAGCGGCCCGAACATCTCTTTGATCAAAGCGGGTGCACTGCTGTGCCACGTTGCAGGACATGGCCCGAACCATGACAAACTCGCGGGGATAGAACTCAGGAAGCTCGGATATCCAGAAGTGGCTGACATAGCTGACGCACACTGGGAACTTGATTTTTCAGGAGAGTTACCTGCTTCAGAAAAGGAAATCGTTTTTATCGCCACTAAATTGGTAGAAAAAGATCAAATTATCAGTGTTGCTTATAAGTATGATTTTAAAATAGAAGCCGCAAAAAACAACCCGCAGGAAGTTGCTGATCTTAAGCGCAAAAAAGAAATTGCCATGAAGATCAAAACAACAATCGAGCACGAAACTGAAAAGAATCTGGAAGAACTGGCCATAGCAGAGAACTAAACCGATATTCGTAATTACAAGAAGATGAATTTATCAATTCAAAATCAACCTTTCACGGCCCGGATCTTTCAAATGAGATTCCGGGCCTTTTTTTATATATTTCCACGCATCTATTCAACCTGCCGCATATAATATTAGGGATAGCAATTCTCATCTGTTTCAGTGTAATATTATCATCACGGCTTATTTTGAGATTTTTTTTGAGAGGTGAATACATATGGGTAAAGAAAACAAGATTGAAAAATTCATAAAGCCGGATGAGCTTCCTGACTTCCTTCGTAAAATGGCTGAGGCTATCGAGACCGGAAAATCAGAGGACATGCCCGGCTTCACTTTCATGGCTGGCTTTAAAAAACTTAAAATCAATATCAGTCACAATTTAGAACAGACAACTATCAAAATTAAAGCCAAACCTGCTTACGAATCGGACGAGCAGAAAACGGATGACGGTATTTCCGGCAGACTCAAATACAGCAGTCTTAAAAAGCGGATGGGAGATTCTTTCAAAATAATATTTAAGACCATTCACGCAGGTTCATTTCCTCCCGGAGAGACTGTCAGCCAGTTCATAGAAGACTCTAAGCTGATGGTTACCTACGAAGGTTACGGTGACGAATATTATGAAGAATACATCACCGCCTGTGACACTTTTGAAAATGCTGTCGAGAACAATAATATTGAAGAAGCTCACAAAGCATGTGACAGTTTAAACAACATTAAAGCCCACTGCCATTCTCAACATAAATAAGAAGATTAAAATGAATACAAAACAAGTGTGCGTTGAAGAGATTGAGATTTCCCCGGAAATAACAGATGAAGATCGTGAAATTTTCTCTGCGGTTATTTCCGTTGATTTAGCCGACTGGCAGATTAAACAAATCGTAACTCCTTCTCAAATCCACCACAGACAGGAAAAGGTTCTCGCCGTGCACTGGCACCCTGAATTTGTTCCCATGAACCTCATCTCGCAGCGAATAGAAGCCATGTTCCCTAATAGAACGGATGATCTGTTAATCCCCACGCAGCATAATGAACTTATGAGCTACGGTCCTTATACAGGCGTTGAGGTTGACTGTTATGCCAGTGGATTCAATCAAAAAGTTCAATTACTGCTTCATTTTGAAAATGAGAAGGTTGAAAACGCTCACGTTTTAAAATCCATGCTGGCGCACACGTTCAAGTACCGCACATCGCAATTATTCGAATTTATGGATTCTATCACTCAACCCAATGAAAAAAGAGTGCACGAAGCCGCACGCGAAACCGGAGCAGACGAAGCGCTGGTTGAAATGGTTAGAATTTATGTAACCAAAATTCAAACCATGCTTGACGAAAACTGGTCGGATGTTCCAAAAGCTTCAATCAAAAATAAGCTTATTAAAAACTATTTTGATGCACTGCGCCCGAAATACGGCAACACTGTCATAAATAGAATTCAGGCCTACTTAAAAGCAGTTAAAATACTTGTAAAGGATGGCTTTTCCTTAAAATTTTTCTACAGAGCTACCGAAATAATTGAAGAAGCCCGTTCACTCGGAGGTTGTGTTGTAATTCCCCATCCCGAAGAATTCTGGCCCATACTGCTTGCCAAGTATGACGTGGATGGAATTGAAGCGTGGAATCCCCAATCCCAGCGCTATACTGATTTTCTGATCTCAGTTGTAAACGAGCAAAACATTAACCGCCGGGCCGGAAGCAAAGAAATATTGATATTCATGGGCGACGATTGCCACATGAGCGAAAAAACCAAACCGATAGACACGCAGGACCCGGCAAAAGCAGCCCGCGAAATAGGTTTGCAACCGGCATGGAACGACCTGAATATCAGAAAAAGACTGATCATAGCCGGAATAGACAGACAAACTGTGATAGATGAATACAGAGCAAGGCTGGCTGGATAAATTATTCCCGATTGTAGACCGCATGGAGACCTCAAATGACCGTTGAAAAAAAGTCTGACGATGTCACAACAAAAACCTTAAACATAAGGCCCAGATTATGATGACATTTGAAGGTTTAGATGAAAATTTTAAATTTCTTGTCCTTGAAGTAAAAACCCAGATCGGCGCGACTAGAAAATTTGTAAATTCCCCCTCACGCGCGCTTTTTCGCAAGATTACCTCGCGAGATGATCATATTGATAATCTTAAAACCATCATCGAGAATAAAAGCTATTCTCGCATAAACAAAGATACTGAACTGGACGACAAATCTCTGAATAAAATCAGAGCAATACAACTAGCATCAGTCAACCTCGAACGAATCGGTGACTACTGCGTCAACATAGTCAACCAGATGGCTTATCTTGAAGACAAAAATTTTGTAAACCGATTCGAGAACCCGGAAGCATTCGATATAATCGAAGAAACCACCGCTTTAATTGAAAAAGGTTTCAACGAAGATAATATGCCTTTAGCTCTTGAAATTTGTAAATCAGAATACAGCCTCGACTCTCTGTATAAAGACAATTTCAATCGCATTATGGCGGAGATGGGAAGCGGAAAAAATATCCCGGACTTAGTTACAGTCCTTTTCATATTCCGGTATCTTGAAAGAATCGGCGACTCTCTCCTTAACATCGGGGAAGCAATTATCTTCTCTATTTTAGGAGAACGCATCAAGATTGAACAATTTGAATCACTACAGCATACTCTGACCGTTTCCGGCTTTGACGGCTCGTTTTCAGACATTGATTTTCAAGGAATATGGGGCTCCCGCTCTGGATGCCGTATCGGACATGTGCAAGCAAAAGATAAAGAAAACGGTCCTCCGGTTGCGCAGGGAAGTATTTATAAAGAAGGAAATCTGGCAAAAATCAAACAGGAACGCGATAACCTCAAACTCTGGAATAATAATTTCCCGGGCATGGTTCCTGACATTTTCGGCTATCACGAATCTCCTGATGAAAATAAAGGCTCTATGCTGGTAGAATTTCTGCCGGGTTGCACATTGGATACAATGATCCTCACCTCTGACGATGCCGATCTTGAGAACGGACTGTTCACTCTGGAACAGACACTGCGCCATATCTGGAAAAAACCCATCAAGACAGGTCCGTTTCCAACCACCTATATGGAACAGCTCAAATCCCGCCAGCCCGGAGTTTTGCAAGTTCATCCCGAATTCAACACCCTTGCCGGATCACAGGGGTCTGTAGACATAACTTCCGCAACAGATCTCATTAATAAAGCAATGTCTGTTGAGAAGAATCTTCCCGCTCCGTTCACCGTTTTTATCCACGGAGATTTCAACTGCAACAACGTTGTTTACAGCAACGCAGATGAACGAATCAGATTCATTGATCTCCATAGATCAAGAGACTTTGACTATATTCAAGATATTTCTGTATTTCTTGTATCAAGCTTCCGCATGCCCATATTCGACCGGCCCATAAGAAATAAAATCAATGCTGTAATATCAAGATTTTATAGTTTTACAGAAGAATTTGCATTGGAAAATGACGATACAACATGGAAAGCAAGATTAACTCTGGCATTAGCACGCTCCTTCTATACGTCGACACGATTCGAATTCAATTACGGATTTGCAAAAGAAATGTTTAATCGCTCCATATTCCTTCTTGAAAAAATAAACCGCTACAACGGTAACTGGAACGACTTTGTACTGCCTGAAGATATTCTTCATTACTAACCCAAGCAACGTAAGGGATATATTATGAAAATAGGAGTAATCGGAATAAAAGGGGCATGGTCATCCGAACAACTGGCCGAAGCTGTCGCCAGCAAAACCGGTCAGGATAAAATGCTCTTCGAAATGGAAGATGTGCGCCTCGATCTTCCATCCGGCAAAGCCTTCGTTGACGGAGTGAATCTTTCTGAACTTGACGGAATTATCATAAAAAAAATCGGCAAGCAGTATTCACCGGTGCTGCTTGATCGCCTCGAAATGCTTCGTTTGCTCGAAGGACGGGGAATTAAAATATTTTCATCCCCGTACAGTATCTTAAGAGTGCTGGACAGGCTAACCTGTACGATATCGCTGCAACTGGGTAATATTCCAATGCCCCCGACAACTATCACCGAAGATATTGACCATGCACTTGCGGCAGTTGAGGAATACGGCGAAGCAGTGTTCAAACCTCTATACAGCACCAAGGCCCGCGGCATGTTTCTGCTTAAGCCTAATCCGCAAGCCCGCGAAACTATCGAAGAATACAGCAAAAAATACAAAACCATGTACATTCAGAAGACTATCGATCTCAAAAACAGTGATCTGGGAATCGTCTTTTTAGGCGGAAAATATGTAACAACATACGCTCGCTGTAAAACAAATGACGCATGGAATACCACTACGTTAAGCGGCGGAAAATACGCTCCCGTTGATCCTCCAGCAGAAATAATCGAACTTGCCCGCAAAGCACAATCTCTGTTTAATCTGGACTTCACCTGCGTGGATGTTGCACTCACTGATGAAGGGCCTTTCATTTTTGAAGTATCAGCCTTCGGAGGTTTCAGGGGACTGCTTGATGCGCGGGAAATAGACGCAGCTTCCATGTATGCTGATTATGCAATTGAGAAATTAAAATAATGAATGGAAATACAATCACAAGATCTGAAATAGTTAAAAAATATCGCAAAGAATTTCCGGCAACAGAATCTCTTTTCATCGATTTCGACGGCTGCGTAATTGAAACAAGAGTAAACAGCACTGCACTGCTTGCATACCTCAAAAATTATTTTAAAGAATTCCTGATTGAGGATGCAGAAGCAGAAATTCTTATCACTGCTCACGATTGCCTGCCCGTTGACCTTGGGATTAAATATGTTGTTAAACAACCCGATGCTGGAAAAACAAAAATTAAAAATGAACATGCAGACCTTGCTGACGGAAGAGTTGTTTACAAAAGTCTAACCGGAATGATCTTCGCCTTCGGACACGGGGAAAACATTGCTATCGGTCCCTGCATTGAAAATTCCAATCAGGTCATAAACTTCATCAATAATCGCTTTATAGAATACAAACTCAATCAGGGCTGCCTGCTGGGGCACGCTGCGGGAGTTCTTAAAAACGGACGCGGCATCGGCATTGCCGGTTTCTCAGGAATGGGAAAATCCACTCTGGCTCTACACTTAATGAGTAAAGGTACTACTTTTATCAGCAATGACAGAGTCATGATTGAAAACAGCAACTCTGGAATAACTGTCTACGGAGTGGCTAAACAGCCCAGAATAAATCCCGGGACAGCGTTGCACAACCCAGATTTAATCCACGTTGTTGCTGAAAATGACAGAGAAAAATTTATGGCTCTTCCGAAAGCGGAGCTATGGAATCTCGAACATAAATATGATGCGTTAATTGATGAGTGTTACGGCAAAAACAAATTTATTCTTCGCGCTCCAATGAGCGGATTAGTTATTTTGAATTGGCAGAGAGATGAAAACGAAACTGTCATTAAAATTGTTGATCCCATGAAACGCAAAGATCTGCTCCCTGCCTTCATGAAAGAATCAGGATTATTCTACCTTCCTGATTCGTCGGATAAAAGAAAAGATCCTGATATAGACGCATACGCAGCGATTCTTTCTAAAACAACACTCATAGAAATCAGCGGCGGTGTGGATTTTAAGAAGGCCACCGATGCCTGTCTCAAATTCATGCAGCTCGGTACGATTTAGCACTCTGCCTGCCACTTAATCGATTAACTTTTCAATTATCTACAAAATACACTTAACAAAAGAACTTAAGTAATTATAACCTTCATATAACGCTTAAATTAACTTACAATTTGTCCAACTGAATCGGGACAGCTCCGAGCGTTCAACCCTATATACAGGAATTTTAAAATGATGCCGGTAACTATCAATATTGATCTTTGTAAATCAGATGAACTCTGTGTAAGAGACTGCCCACTGGGAGTTCTTAAAATTGTCGAAAAAGGGCAAGCTCCGATCGTCAATCCTAAAAAAGCGGGCTTCTGTATCAACTGCGGACATTGCGTTGCAATCTGTCCGACAAATGCCATTACTTTGAACGCATTTGCGGATCAAAACGCCACTCCATATCCATCAGAAAAAATTGCCGATCCTGAATCAATTGAAACATTTTTTAAAAGCAGGCGCTCTATTCGCAAGTTCAAAAAGAAACCTCTTTCTGTTGACGAAATAGCTGAACTAATCCATCTGGCGGCTTATGCTCCTTCCGGACACAACACTCAGCCTGTTTCGTGGACTGTTCTGGACCAACCTGAAAAAGTTCAGGAACTCGCAGCCCTTGTTGCGGACTGTATGAATGAACTCGCAGCCCAAAAACATCCAATAGCAAAAAAATTGTTCCTTTCAGGAATCGCCAGAGCATTTACTCACGGACACGACATGATCTGCCGCGATGCTCCCGCACTGGCTGTAAGCTGGGCTCCAAACGAAGGGATTACCCCGGATACTGATTCAATAATTTCTACCGCCCATCTTGAGCTTGCGGCACACTCCAAAGGTTTTGGAGCCTGCTGGGCCGGATATGTGGTAATGGCAGCCAAATTCAGTGAACCGGTCAGAACGTTCCTTGATGTACCGGAACATCACACTCTTCACGGAGCCTTACTTCTCGGGCACCCTTCGATAAAATATAAAAACATCCCGCCCCGGCATAAAGCTGCCGGTGAAAAATCAAACGCAGGGTTTGTTTTCCCTGCCCGCAAAAACGAACATAATTAGAAATAAAAGCCTCCAGTTTAATCAAACTGGAGGCTTTCTGTTATTCACCTTTGATATTTTTACCCGGGCGAAAAGCTGTTTTCAAAAATGACGGAGTAAAAACCCGAAAGGGATTTTTAACCAGCACATCGGGCATCAAATGATACCAGCGATACCCTAGGCTGTGATAAACTTTTTTAGCCATACAACCATATCCAGTCTGTTTCGCAGCCCAGATTGCAGCATCTCTCTGACAGCGGGAAGCCGCAACTGCTTTAAATATTTTTTCGCTATATCCTTTGTCCGCAAGCATCTTTCTTATTCGTAGATATTCTCTATGCCTACTGATAATATCCGCCACCGAAAAAAAAGCTCCGGTTGTCCAACTGAGAGCAATCGCTACCGATGTTACAAACCCCAAACTATGCCCGTCCCTGTAAAATTCAGCGGCAAGCCAGCCAAGAGTTACAATCATACCGATGCACAGCCCGAGAACAAAATGCGGCAAAGGAGCTACTCGCAAATAATTATTATGCCTTAAGGCAAAGTCCTTTATCATCAGATTTTTCCCATAGCCAATCACACTTATTAATTTCATCCGCTAAGAATAGGAAATTAGCATTGGAATCAATTGTCTTCAAGCTGTTCTTTAAAGAGATTTATTCGAGATATAAGAACATGAAATAACGAGATATAGTTTAAAAATAATCAACTGATTTAACCATAATCAGGACACTTTTTTAAGTTCAGCTAATAAATCTTCAATATTGAACGGCTTGGTGATGCGGGTATCCATGCCGCAATCCTTACAACGTCGCCAGTACTCTGAATCACTGTTTGCGGTAAGAGCTACAATTCTTACAGGGGAATGGAGTTTGCGTATAGCTCGGGTCGCTTCAAATCCATCCATAACCGGCATCTGGATATCCATGAATATTATGTCAAAATCATCTGACACGGTAAAGGCATCAACTGCCTCCTTACCATTTTCAACAATTACAAAATTATCCAAACCATTTTTTTCAAAAATTTTACGCAAAAGAATCTGATTCATTTTGCTGTCTTCTGCTACCAGCACTTTAACTTTAGAAAAATTATCCTTTACATCTTTATCATTTGCGGATGTTTCTTCAATTCCGACATCATCAAGAGGGCATTCCATAAGTGGTAAAACAAACGAAAATACAGCTCCTCCCTCTGAATTATTACCCCCTTTGAGGTCTCCGCCCATGAGCTTTACCAGCCTGTGACAGATAGCAAGCCCCAGCCCTGTTCCGCCGTACTTACGGGTAATCGAAAGGTCCGCCTGCACAAATGATTTAAAGAGGTCCTCTGCACCATTATCCGGCAACCCAATACCGGTATCAGAAACCTCAAAATAAACATTCCTTTTTCTCCCGGATTCAACATCCGGTACTAATTTGGCTGTAAGAGTAACAGCACCCGAACTTGTAAATTTAACAGCATTTCCAAGCAGATTAACCAAAATTTGACGAAGTCTCATGCTGTCAATTTCAACACAAGTTGGAACATTTTCAGTTTTAAGGACAACCTTCAAATCTTTGTTCATTGCTCCGATATCCATAACATCGCGCATCTCTTTCAAGAACATAGGAAGATCCAAAGATTCAGTCTGCAATTCCATATGTCCGGAATCTATTTTTGAAAAATCCAGAATATCATTTGCAATAACAAGCAGGCTATCCACGGAAGACTTGATAAGCCTTAAATTTTCATTTTGTTCAGTAGTCAATTCAGTAGCCTGAATAAGCTGAACCATGCCCTTAATAGCGTTCATGGGAGTTCTGAATTCATGAGTCATATTTGCAAGAAACTGCCCCTTTGCCTCATTCGCTTTTTGGGCTTCTTCCTTACTTATACGCAATTCTTTTTCAATTCGCTTAAGCTCTGAAATATCTTCTACAGTCGCCAGAACTCTCTCCCACGAATCTTCATATTCAGGAGCAATTGTGCAATTCACAATAAAATATTGTTCTTTTCCATCACTGCGAACGAAATAAAATTCACTCCTATGCCGCATTGCTCCTGAAACTAAATCCAAAAGAATAGATCTGAAATATTTCCAAGAATTTTTTACAACATATGACGAGAACCCCGACGCCAAAAGCTCTTCGCGTGAGTTAGCTCCAATAAAATCCACGGCAATATTATTTGCGGCAAGCACCTTAATAAGCTCGACACATTGAAAAACATTGTTCTGATCTTTTAAAACCTTATCCCGGATATTCAAAACAGTTGTTTCACCGCATGAATCAATTTTTTTCTTCAACGCTGAAAAATCCAGTTCCCACAATGCAACAGGTGAATTTTCAAAAAGGGAACGAAGCCGCTTTTGATTATTAAGCAACTTTTCTTCAACTTTTTTACGAACGGTAATATCAATAACAAAACCCTCAATATAACAGGGTAAAGCAGACCCCGAATCAACAAGTCTGAAATCACGCCGTGTCCACACTGTAGAGCCGTCTTTCCGTACACACAGTACTTCGTATCCTAACACCCGGCCGGAAAGATGAAGCTGCCCGAGAATATTATCAAAATCTTCAGCATTGAGATAAATTCTATTTCGATCATTCGAAATAGACACAATTAAATCTTCTGCATCCGCATATCCTAAAATAGATGCGTATGCCGAGTTAACAGTTAAATAATGACCATCCAAACTTACCTGAAAAATTCCCATAGGTGCATTGTCAAAAATATCTCTATACCTACTCTCCGCCTTAATCCTCAAGCTGTCAGCAAGCTCTCTTCCCTCAATTTCATGTTTCAGTTCAAGACGTTGCATATTAATTGCCTCTTCACGCCTTCTGGCCTCAGAAATGCGGGCCTCGTAGACTTGGCGCATAATTGTGGCTCTAACTAAATAATAACAGCCGGCAGCGATGGCTAAAAATAGTACAATTGAAAACAAAAGTAGCTTTTGCGGTCCTAACAAACCAAAAAGTTTTTGTTCCTCAACCAAACTAACTATGTGCAGTGATGTCCTTTGCACAGGAGAAGAGATGGCAAGATAATCAACATCTCTTCCTGATTTTCCAGCTTCAAGAAGAGTTAACCCTCTCCAATCCCCCCCCAGAACATCCATAAGCAATAATTGTCCGCTTTCTCGCGCTGAATTATCAGAAATAGCAAACACGGTGCGTCCAATGAGAAGAAAATCGCTACCGACAGAAGGGGAAGCTGTCATATCTCCAAGGCTTTCGAACAAACTTTCAACCCGTACCCATCCAAGGATTGTTCCGGGCTCACCGCGGTCCCCTTTGACAGGCACACCGACAACTATAGAAAAAACACCGCCGGACTCCCCGGTACTGAAAAGAGGATCTTTAGCTTTTACCGCATACCCTGCATAAGAATCATTGCCTCTGATCAATACACATTCACTATCTGTATCAACAAGCAGCTCGCCTTTACTGTCCAAAACAACAATCTTTGCAAAGACCTGCTCTTGCCCGTAATATTTATTAGATACTGTGTCTGATATGTTTTTGCAGATATTATGAAATGTTGCCGAGCAACCCGGATCATTAACGTTAAAATCAGGATCAGCCTGCATTGAAATAAAAGATTTGAGAGGCGCACTTGAAGCAAGACCATTAAGTTCACTAAGCCTGCCGGAAAAGAAAAAACTGACAGCCATAGCTCTTTTGGCGGACTCTCCGACAAAAAAAGATCTGGCTGTCTTTCTAACCTGTAACTGTGAACAATAGCTGGTCCAGAGGACATATCCAATAAGTCCTGCAAACACTATGACCGCGCTAATGAAAATCAGGCGAAAGCGAAAATAATTTGGAGAAGAATCCCCATATACTATATCTCGGTCCATAATCGATAATAAGCTAAATGCTCTGTTTTTAGTAAGACATACTTAAAATATAATTTTTTAATAAACAAACCTCGACACCAGTATTCCTTCATACTTTAAAAGCGTCAAAAAAAACATTAATATATTATCCCCACCCTGCATAATATAGTAAAATCCAAGGTCTATGCGAAATTGAACCAATATATCTACCAGACTTATAAACCTCAAATAGTTATTGACAATGAAATTCATTTTCAATAAGCCTATACAGAAGTAAACCAAAACAAGGGAGACATTATGTGCGCAGCTCTTATAGGCGGAATGGATCGGCTGAAACAAAATTATATAACATCTGCAAAACAAAAAGGATTCAAGTTAAAAGTCTTCACTGGTAAAGAAAATAAAGTATCTGCAATGCTCGGTAAAGCGGACCACGTAATCATTTTTACCAATCAAATATCACATGCAGCTAAAATTGATATCGTAAAATATACAAAAGCAAAAAACATTCCTCTGCACATGTATCACTCATGCGGAGTTTCAACTCTGAAAAATTGCCTTGAAAAATTATAAGACTTAATTTCATTCAACCTTAAGTGAACGAAGAAGGTCGATGTTCATTCTATCTGATTCAAAATTTATATCTTCCCCTTTCGGAGTTTCAATAACCTTGGGGATAGTTGAAAACCTGGCATCATTAATCAGGCTTCTAAAACCTTCAATCCCGATTTTACCTTTACCAATATTCTCATGCCGGTCTTTGTGTGCACCTAAATCTTCTTTGCAATCATTAAGATGAAAAAAACGGATAAAATCCAGTCCGATAAGTTGATCGAATCTATCGAAAACCTGATTATAAGTTTCAGGAGAACGCAAATCATAGCCTGCAGCAAAAGCGTGACAGGTATCAAAGCAAACACCCATTCTGTCAGTGTAACCGGAATCTTCCAGAATAGTGGCAAGTTCTCCGAATCTACTTCCTAAATTTGTACCCTGTCCGGCAGTATTCTCTATGAGAACCATGACTTCTTCGGTTTCAGACATTGCTATAGCAAGATCAATATTTGCCACATAGCGCTCCAAAGCTTCAACTTTTCCGGAGCCCAAATGAGAACCGGGATGAGTCACGACATACTCAATACCCAAACGTTCTGTTCTCGCCAATTCCTGAGCAAAAGCTTTGACAGATTTTAAAGCATTTTCCGGCTTCGGAGACGCTAAATTTATCAAATATGAATCATGCACAGAAACAGGATAATTGCCCCACTCCTGCCGGCGTTTTTTAAAAGCATCAACAGTCTCATTTTCTAGAGGATTGACCTTCCACTGCCGCTGATTATGGGTAAAAATCTGTAAGGCAGTCCCGTTGATAGACATTATTCTGTCCACTGCTTTATCAATGCCCCCGGTAATGGGCATGTGCGCACCTATATACATAAATTGTAATCCTTATTTATCTAAAACTCTTCCTGCCGGGCAAATTCCATAAGTATAGGTGCCAGCAAATCCGGATCAATAAGTCCATCGGATTTATCGGAAACAAGTTTCCGGTCGATTATCTTTACATCCACTTTTTTCAAGGCTTCGAGATTCAGTCCGTCTTGATAATATCCATTCACCGAATCAATTAAAACAGTGTTTAAAACAGACTCTTTTTTTATCTCTGCCGGACTATCCATCCGCAATACTTCTAAAAGTTTTTCGATCTGCAAGGGAACATCATGCCCTAGAAGTTCCGGGTCATATCCCAGATTAGGAATAAAAATTTTCGGACAAGGGTTTCGAGAGACAGCCTGTCCCATACCTTTCGGAGTCAGAGAAGCCAGGATACTGGAATAGAAGCTACCCATAGGATAAACAATCAAATCAGCTTCCTTAATAAGCATCATAGCAAGAGATGAAGCATGTATTGAATGCGGCCACGGGTCGTTTACGCCAGAACAGGCCCACATGCCGTCAATAGGAGAGGGAACCGGTGGAACTTCTTTACCTGTAAAAAGATGCTGCCCTGCTATAATTTCACCGTTCTGTAAACGGACTGCCAAATGGCCGCTATCCAATGAAGCGGCACGAACAATCCCCCTCGCCCTGATAAGTCTTGAAAATTGTGCAATAGGAGGAGCCAGCACCCGCTTATGAACCATAAATCCTGCGGCAAGAATGATATTCCCGAGACAGGCATTCGCCGGGTCAAATTCGTCACCAGCCAACTTAATAAAGAGAGCGAAAAGATCCGAAAGTATTTTACGCACAACATCCGAAAGATTTTCCATAAGTGGATGTGTACCGTTTGCGAGGTGTTGCAGCTCCCCTGTCAACGCAGCTTTGTCTCCGTATTTAGGAAAACGGGTAGCCAAAAGCTTTACAATCTCTGCTTTTTCCGGAGATCTGGTATCCGCAAGAGATATCAATCTATTACGAATATCTCCGACAGCCGGCATATCAAAAACTTTTCTAAGCTGAGCGGAACTGCCTCCTGAATCGAAGGTAGTTATAATATATGAACATTCTGGATTGACTTCGGCGAGTCTTCCAGAAAGCCCGGCAAGAGCTGTTCCGCCGCTAAAAAAAACAATGCCAGGATGATCCTTCCCCACTCCGGTCTCCTTATAACAAAAATTTATCAAGCCATAATGGCAGTAATAACTATGCCTTCAAATCAGAATTCCGTCTACAGCCATAAAATAACTTCCGTCAATTACCCTTTGACTTTAAAAGTCGCATTGCCGTAATTACTTTTGTAACTTATAAAACATATTTTCACTTTCCATTCACTTATAATATTAAAGATAATAGAATGAACAACATTTTTTTAAATATCCACGGATTCGGTTCATCAGGAAAAAACTCGAAAGCAGCGGCTCTGGCCTGTTCTTTTCCAACCCATGAACTTATCAGCCCGGACCTCCCGGCAGACCCGGAAGAATGTCTGACTCTTCTTGAAAGCATCATTGCTGAAAACAGTAATCGTCCACTGGTTATGCAGGGATCATCTATGGGCGGACTCTATGCTCTGGTCATGCATATTCGTCACAAAATACCTGCGCTCCTTATCAATCCGGCACTCACTCCAGCATCACTTGTGGAAAAACGCGTAGGCGAAACATACGATTTCGGAAATGGAAAACAGATTATTATCACATCTGAACACGTTAATAAATTTGCCAAAGTCGAAAACGAAATTGAAAAAGCTATTTGCGAAGGTCTAGTTAAAAAAGATAAAGTCTTGGCTCTGCTAGGTGAACAGGACGAAGTATTAGATCAAAACGTAATGAAAGGATTACTAAAGAAGCTGGGAGTTGAAATCGTTTCATTTGAAACTGATCATCACTTTACAGGTTATGACAAGGTGACAGAAAACAACCGGAAGGTAAGAAATTTTCTGTTAAAAAACTAACTCTTAACGATTGGCATCATGTCATTCATTTCGTTGATATAGCCGTTTTCAAGAGTATTAACTTCAAGAATATAAGTCTTAAAAGTAAGATCCATAGAGGAATCGCTGAACCTGTGCAAACTATAGCAGGGGGACGAAAAAAATCCACGTCTGGCCTTATGTTCACCGCCCATGCCCGGATCGTATAACCGAATATCATTCGCTATAGCCCATTCTATCGGGGCATAATAACAGAGCTCAAAATGTAAAAACCGCACTTCTTCAAAACAGCCCCAGTACCGTCCCCAAAGACGATCCCCGGAAAAAACAAACATTGCCATAGCTATCGGCTCTTCCTCACCTTCCCGGAATGCAACGGAAAAAAATATATTTTTCCGCATATATTTGCTTAGTCCCTCAAAAAATTCTTCATTGAGGTATTTGCAACTCCAAACGCCGAACTTGTCATTGGTGGATACATAACATTTGTACATCAACAAAAAATAATGATCAGGGATTTCGTCTCCCACCAAAATTTCAACTCTGATTTTTTCAGCTTTCAAAGATTTACGTTCACGGCGAACAGTTTTTCTGCGGTTACCGTTGAGCGACCCCATCCATTGCTCAAAATCCTTGTAATCATGATTTTCCCAAACATATCCTTGATGCTGCCATGTAGCATAACCATAGGCTTCCATTTCTTTGGTCCAATCCGGGTCTACGAAATTAAAGGCACTGCTTCCAAGGTTATTAGCCGTGCAAAATCTATCCAGCGTCTGACAGACAAGCCTCACAATAACATCAGCATTAACATCCGGAGCAATCAAAAAACGATAACCTGAAGCCGGAGTATAAGGACTCATTCCCACTACTTTAGGGTAATAAGTAATGCCTCCTTTCTGAGCAACCTCATACCAGACGCGGTCGAAAATAAATTCTCCGTCACTTTGATCACGAACATAAAGAGGCACAGCCGCAACCAACCGCCCCTCATGGCGAACAAGCATATGGGCACTGAGCCAACCAGTTTCAAGACGAACACATCCGCTTTCTTCAAGCAGACGCAACCAGTCCCACTCCAGAAATGGAAAATCAATAAGACTCGCAAGTCCATTCCACTCATCCCTGTCCACTCTGGAAACGGAATCGATCCACGATATTTCATAACCTTTTAGAATATCAGTCATTATTTGACCTTTTGAGTAGCACATAACCTTATTTTATTAGCTTGTTCCATTAAATATTATTTTAGAAACCGAAAAATAATCCGCAACCCTCTCCATAAAAACTTTTGCGGTATTAGAACAGGAATCCTTATTCCATACCATAAAAATATCCATTGATGGAAACTCTTCAATTACAGGAATCAAAGTTATTCCCTTACGTGAAACATGGCTGTTATCAGGCAGAAACGCTACACCCATCCCGGAAGAAATCAAGGCAGCAGCTCCGGAAAGACCAGAAACCTCCTGACTGATTATCGGCACTAATCCCCTTTTACTAAAGGCTTGCATTATAGAATCATGCAAATCAGGTTGCCCTGCCCGTGGGAACATAATCAACTTTTCCTTAGCAATCTCTTCAAGCGACAAACTTTTTTTTCGCGTGAAAATATGATCGTCTGGAACAGCAAGCACATGCTTCTTAGAAAACAATCTAATTGACGCAAGACCCTCCATTCCGTGCATAAATACAGTAGAAAATCCGACATCAAGCTCACCTGAACGAATTCGCTCAAGTTGAGCCGAAGCTCCTAATTGGCTTATAAGAACAGAAACATCAGAATGTTTATGGCGAAAAGCTCTGATTGCTTCGGGTAACAGACTGTCCATGGCAATCTCCATAAATCCGACCTTAACACTTCCACTCTCACCTTTTGCCATTCTACCGACCGTTGAAACCGCAAGATCAGTCTGTTCTAAGATCGAAACAGCCTGTTCATAAAAATATCGTCCCTCTTCAGTGAGTCGCACTTTACGGCTGTTTCGCTCCAGAAGCTTTGCTCCAATTTCCTCTTCAAGAGATTTTATCTGTTGAGAAAAAGGAGGTTGAGCGATATGAACTCTGTGCGCGGCACGCCCGAAATGAAGTTCTTCGGCAACGGCTATAAAATATCTAAGCTGTCTTAATTCCATTTATATACACACTCGATGAACATCATATTACTTTAAAAAACACCCCATACTCATTAACGAGCTTTTCTCGTACTGCGACACAATCTCTATCTGATATTACCAAATAGAACTTGTTCGCGAAAGGTATTAATTTTTATCTGAACCGCAATAATGGATGTAACTGATTTTTTTTGCTAACTAGTAATAAAACAAGGAGAACAAAGTGACTGATCCGTTTAATAGCTTACTATCAACAATTCAGCAAAAATGTGATGACACAGCTGTAGATATGTTCGGAAAGGAAACAACCTCCAGATGGAAAAATCCTTCATTTGCAGCAATCATGGAAAACCCGGATTCAGTTGGAGATATGAAAGGAACTTGCGGGGACTGCATAAAAATATTTCTTAAATTTGATAACAATAAAATATACAAAGCATCTTTTTTTACGGATGGATGCGGTGCCAGCATCGTAAGTGCTGATGCAGCATGCGAATTGTCCTGTGGAAAAACGATTGATGAAGCTTCTGAAATTGACGGAGAAGATATTGTTCAACTTCTCGGCAAAATCCCCGAGGACAAAAAACATTGCGCACATCTGGCTTCATCCGCTCTGCAAGAAGCTCTTGGATCATGGCTTAAAAAACAGGGGTAACGTTTAGCCATATTAAAAGACTTAACTTAATTAAAGCTAAAACCCCGCTCTTTTGCAAAAAAGCGGGGTTTATTCGTATATCTTATAGAAATATTTAAGCGGTAAATTTTAAAATATTCTTAATTAAAGTAATCTTTTTAATCGGCTTCGTCAGATAACCGCTGCAACCGACATCAATACTGTGCTGCCGATCTTGATCATATGCATTCGCAGTTAAAGCAACTATTGGAGTTTCAGGATACCCATTCATTCTTTCATAATCCCGAATTTCTTTAGTTGCCCCATACCCATCCAGATTAGGCATCTGAATATCCATCAAAACCAAATCAAAATTATGCTTCTTGTACATTGCAACAGCTTCAAGCCCATCCCCGACAAACGTAATCCTAAATGGTGTGTCCTTGAGGTAAAATTTAATCAACATACGATTATTTTCTGAATCTTCAGCGAACAGGATTCGAGTTGGCAGAAGCCTTTTTTCCGGGACTAAGTCTCCCTCTTCCGCCTCTGTCTTTTCAAAAAGATTAAGCATTGCATTCTGTAAAGCTCCACGAGTAAGAGGCCAGCGCGCACTGCCCATCACACCGAAAAGCTTATTAATTTCTGGTCGGTTACCACTGTCTCCAGGAGAAGACGACAATAAGCAAACAGCAGGGGAAGACGATTTCAAATTTTCTTTAATTACTTCAACTTCGCTAAGCCCATCTTCTTCGCCGAGCTTTTCGGAAATAATTACAAGATCGATACTATTTCCGCTAAGCCCAATCTGCTCTATAGCGAGAGAACTATTTTCTGCGTGAAAACAAAGCCCTCCCCAACTAGAGAGACATTCGCAAATATAACTGCGGACAATAATATTTTTATCAACCACAAGAATCTTCATGCCCTGCATAATTCTTCTTACTCTACTATCCAGCAGGTCAACATTTTCAGATTCGTCCAGGATAATTTCCGCCTTGAAAAGAGCACCGCCATTCTTAATATTACAAGCCTCGATATTACCATCCATAAGCTTTACAAGTTTTCGGGTAATGGCCAGCCCGAGCCCTGTTCCGCCGAATTTGCGGGTTGTAGATGAATCGGCCTGCGTGAAATTTTCAAAAATCAATTCAACTTTATCTTCTGAAATACCAATACCGGAGTCAGTAACATTAATAAATAAAAGAACCTTACCATCATCCATAACACGGCTTGATATCTCCAGACATACTGCCCCTTCAGCGGTAAACTTAATCGCATTGCTCAAAAGATTAACTATAATTTGTTTGATTCTGGTAGGATCACCAACAAGAGTTGCAGGAGTCATCGGGTCAATATGACAGGCAAAGATAAGCTTTTTTTTCCAAGCAGTTACAGACATTATCCCAGAAACTTCATCTATCAGATTATCTAAATTAAACTCGGTTTTTTCAAGAGACAACTTGCCGGACTCAATCTTGGACAAATCCAGTATGCCGTCAATCAGCTCCATAAGAGCTTTACCTGAATCACGAAAAATAGTGACATAGCTTTTTTGTTCTGCGGAAAGAGGCGTATCTCTAAGCATATCAGACATGCCCAGAATTGAGTTCATAGGTGTACGGATTTCATGACTCATCTGTGCAAGAAATTCACTTTTTGTCCGACTTGCAACCTCAGCACGCGCCATTGCATCTTCCAACTGCCTCAGCGTTTCAGACATATGCGCAGAATTCCGTTCCTCCACCTTTTTAGCTCTCAATAATTCGGAGGCATATCGCTGCAACTCCTCTTCGTCCCTCTTTCTATCAGTAACATCACGCACGACACTGAGAAGAACATCTGCTCCGTGATATACTATCTTTCGGGAACGAACCTCCGAGTGAACTGTCAGCCCGGATTTCGTAACCATAGGACACTCAAAACTATCCGTGGAGCTACCACTCAAAATATCATTCAAAACACTGCGCAAAGAGGCTCGTTCAGAGGTCGGAACCAGCTCAAAAAGAGTTTTTCCCAGCAGTTCTTCACGTGAATATCCTAACTGTGAGGAGATACGGCAGTTTGCTTCTAAAAAAAGACCATCTATATCAGTAATACAGACAAGGTCCCCCACGTTATCAAAAAAGAACTGATACTCTTCCAGCTCTTTCGTTCTGCGTAAGCTACTGAGCATAGAAGACAAGGACTTCTCAAGAGTATTAATCTCATAAATATGACTGCCCTTCGTCTGTATATCGACATCCAATCCCTTTGAAATATCTTCAGCCGCATCACTGATAACACGAAGAGGTTTGCCAAGCTTATTGCTCAGCCAGAGAGCAACGAAAAAACAAAGACAAGTTACTGCAACAAAAAAGGGCATGGAAAGTAAAAAAGTTTTCGTTATAGCCTTATTAAGTCGTACGTCAGAAATAAAATACGCAAGCCCCGGCACAAGAAAACTACGGAAAAGCACTCCCTCAAGGTTTTCCCCAAGCCGGGCATGCTGAGTTTTCTCAGAAATAGCCTCACCCATTACCAGCGGTAGAACTTCACCTGATATCAAATCAAATGCACCGCCCTGCGCAAACAAAATAAGTTTCCCGCTCGTAATACTTTCAAACAGAGGATCGAGACCAGACCAAGAAAGATCTACAAGACAGGCCGCACTACCAACAACTTGAGATCTACTTTGAATTGGAACGGAAAAAACAGTAACAAACTTACCGTCGGAAGATCGGCAAAAAGTACAACGAAACGGAGGATTAAGAAGAGCCTCCCTAACAAGCGTTTCATCATATTTTTTTGAAGTAGACGAAAAAATCTTATCATCACCTTCACGCAAAATAAAATAATCCACCCCGGATGGAGTCTGATCATACTCAGCCAGCTTTTCGGAAAGCGGATAATCAACTCCCAGCATCATTGTAACCCGGATCGAATTATCTCTGCTAAGCTCACCAAGACGGGACATTGCCCTATTTAAAAAACTATAGACCTCTAAACTATGCCCTTCTCCTTCTGCACGTACCCGATCATAAAATTCAGCTCGCAAGCTTGTGATATAACTATAAGAAAGAACACCTCCAAAAGCGAGGGCAGAGATAAGCGCAATGCCGCAAATCGATGCGGCCATAAGAGTAGATAATCTATAACAATTTCTACGTTTAATGTTGTTAACCCAATTAAACAATTAATTACCTGTAGATAGCATCTGAAGCCATTAAGACATCATTGGGAATAGTTATTCCCAGCTCTTCGGCTCTTTTAAGATTAAAAACAAGAGCATACCTCTTTGCGTCTTCGACAGGAAGCTCTCCGGCCCTCTCTCCATTTAAAATCAAAACAACCATTCGTCCCGCTTGCCGTCCCATTGAAATAAAATCAACCCCGGCACCGCCAAGCATACCTAGCTGTACAAAAGCATAGTTCACCTGAAGCCCAGGTTTTCGACAATTTTTAATAGTCCAGCTAATGATTTCTGAAGTAGAATGCGTAACATTGTTTTTATCTTTTAAGAGAGTTGCTGCCGGATATATCGTCCCTATAGCAGGATCAGAACACCCTTTTAAAATAATATCTTCGTAATTCTCCCACGATGAAGCTATCTCAATATCAAAAATAATATCTATTGGTTCTTCAGCTAACTCACGCTCGATCTGCTTTAACACAGCCGTCCCTGTGGGAGAATTATCTGAAATAATTAGAGCCCGGGTTAAATCCGGTATAATTTTTTTCTGAACCTTAAATGCATCAACAAAATGAAGTTTTTCGTAAACGCCTGTTATGTTGTGTCCCGGTTTCTCTCGGGAATTCATCCATTTTGCTATACTATTATAATCTTCAGGCTGCCCGTTGAGTCCTGAAAAAACAATTGATATATCGGAGTCCACAAGTTTAAGAGCAACGGCCCGGAAGGCATTATCATCCAAAACAACTAGAACATCGGGATGAATATCTTTAATTTTTGATAAAACTATTTCAGCCTGAGCCTCAATCAACTCAGGAGTATTATTAACTTTTTTGGTATCCATAGCATACGTATAGATTTTAATGTTCTTATCAGCTTTATACCCTGCCAAAGATAGAGCTTCAAGAACGCCCTGAGACTGAGGAAGTCCGCAAATATTATCTTGAGCATAGCTGCTGACGATAAACACTTTCTTGATTCCGATGTCCGCAGCCAAAGCACCGGAACACATACAAAGAAAACCGATACCCACCTTCAGACAGAAAAGGAACATTTTATCCATGTCGGCTCCACATTTCGAGATTGAGTGGGTCTCCCCCCTCTACAAACACAATAAAGTGGCTCAGTGTAGCATCTTTTACGTCATTCAAAAGTTAAACATACATCAAAATAAAATTATTAACGCAATAATAAGACTAAAAGTCTCTACTGTTGAAATATTTTAAAAACACCTACAAGGGGAAGATGATCTGAAGACTGCAAATCATGCACAATTTCGCATTCTGCACTGTTGAATTTATCCGAGTAAAACAAAAAATCATACCGATGTTTTCTTTCTGGAAATGTAAAATGTTTATGAATCATCTCTGCGTCTGAACTTTTGTCAATCAACAGTTCTCTAATTCCCGGCAATTCATTCCAGAGAACATTAAAAATCGGTGGTTGAGATATATCATCGACCGGTATGGGTGTTCCTCTTATATAAGCCTGAAAGTTAAAATCGCCTCCGACAATAAACCCGTCAGAATCCTGATCTTTCTTTATCCATTCTGACAAATATTTTATCTGCCCTATTCTGGCATCTCTATTCCATACACAGAGGTGTACATTATAAAGTGATATTGAGAGCTCTCCAACCATAACTTTCACTTGCTGCATAGTAGACTTCCACAACAACGGATAATAAAAAATATTTATTAATTTGTTCTTAAAATTGGGTTTGCCTGAAGTAAGGGTATACTCATTAGAAATTATAGGAAATTTAGAAATAACAACTGTTGCTTTAACTATTTTATGTTCCTTACGAAGTGGAAAATAAAAATCCCAGTCCACAACCGGGGCAGCATAACTCCATCCCAGTCTGGTCATTATATAATCCAGCTGATTGACATACCCTGAACGTTTTGAGTTTAAGTCAACTTCTTGCAATAGAAGAATATCTGCATCTTTTGCTTTGACCATACTGATAAAGTCATCAAGGTTTCGAGAATAAAAAGACTCGGAGTGATCATCGGCTAAAGTGTTCTGCATCGGTCCGGCAGCAAAACCCAAATTGTAGCTGATTACCGTTAATGAATTATTTTTCAAATTCATTTTTTCAGCTCTATCATTTAAATTCAGAACAAAACCTTCCTGAATCTGTTCGATTTTATATTCAGGATCGTTAAACCACTTAAAAATAAACCAAAAAATGACCACGCACAGTAAAATTAATAAAATCAATGCCAAGGGTTTAAAAAAAGTATAGACTGAATTCATTCCAACCCCTCAAATTATTATTTAAAAAAAGCAGTTAAAATAATATGATATCCTTTCATCGAAGAAAAATATTAAGAGCAATATGTAAAATAATTTTTATAACTGTAATATTATCTATTTCTGCTACTGGCGGATCTTATGCCAAAGAGATTCAAAAAGAAAAAATCGTTATTTTGTTCGGTCATAGATTTCCGCCATTCTATTCAATCAACAAGAGCAACGAATCCAGCCAAAATCTTAAAGGGCTTTTCATAGACATATTAGAAAATTTTACAAAGAGCCATCCACAATACAAGCTTGAATACAAATGCCTACCCCGAGAACGAATTAATAAAGTTCTCGCAGCAGAAAATGCAGACGCTTTCGCATTGACGGACCCGATGTTTGTCTCAAAAGAAATTAACAGCAAATTTGCTCCTTCACTCCCTTTATGGAAGATCGGAGACCATTTGCTGGTAAGAAAGAATTCGGACATTATAGACAATAATATTGAAGACTTAAGAGGAAAACGAATAGCAGTACTGCACGGTAATGGCTATGGGCCATTGGATGAATATTTTGATAAAGGCATAATACACAAGCACTCTGTCTATCGCACATCGCAAATACTTGAACTGATCACAAAGCGGAGAGTTGAAGGCGCCATATGCAATGAAATGACCTTACCGAAACTTATGAACCGGACCAGCCATTCCATTAATTCATTTCGTATTATAGAAAAACCACTTTACGAATATAATTTGCACCTACTCATAAAAAGAAGCAAAACTGACTTTCTAGAAGATTTTAATATATTCATTACAAAAAATAAAATTCCTACCATTAAACATACTGTTCAACACAAATAAAAAATTGAACTATTGCTCCTTTGGAAAAAAGAAAGGGCAATTTATGCCTTCTACCCTGTCAAGCTCAACAACCTGCGGTTTTTGAATCTTTTGCGAATTCAGAGAATAATAAACCGCGATTCCCGACTGAAACAACATAATACCGCTTACAACAACTAATCCCAAAGCCAAAATCTTCCGCATTAACAACCTCCGATGGGGATTATTTTTCTTATCCGCTTTTTGATGCAAAAAGCGAACCCATCGAGGTTATAAAGATAATATCTACGGGCACTTCAAAAGCATAATTTCAGTCTGAGTATTTTTAGCTCTTTTAAGCTTTTCACCGCATGAGTACTCAACATACAAGTACTTACCTTTCCCAGGATATGGATCACCACAGATCTGGCTTCCGACAATAATTTTACAACGATCCTTACCATCACACTTTTCGATCAATGCATCTTTAGCATCACAAAAATATTGCTTATATCCCAGCTCGTTTCCTAATTCAAAACTTACATTTCCATATTTAGCACTTTCAATTCTAATAGTATTTTTACCATAAACTATCTGAGTCTCTTTATCGCCAGACTCCCCGGCCGCACCGGAGACTACAGAATCACCATATTCGATAGATTTAACATTTTCACGCGAAACAGGAACTTCGATGACCTTTCCGTCTTTCAAAGTAATTTTCATTTCCGCGCTGAGAGTGGGCACATAAATCACAGCCGATAAAATAAACACTAGAAGAAATATTTTCCTGACAAGGCAAATCATGTTAATCTCCTTTTGAAATCATTTTTTAACTTCATATATTAATTCAACAATACGTACCAGCAAAACGAATAGGCAGTTAAAATATCATGACAAAAACAATCCTCCTGATCGTGGCAATACTAGCTCTCACCGTCTCGACAGCTTCAGGAAAAGAATCTTCCTCTCTAAAGAATCTTAAGAGACCTGAATTCAATTTACGACTGCCCGAAACAACACAAAAAACTACTCCCGATAAAAAAGTAATAGCTTTGAATAATTCTCGTTTTTGTGGTGTTTTTGCCGGCGAAGTAACCGTTCACTACACAAATAAAATGGTAACAACGACAGCCAGTCTAACCATAAATTCTGACATGCAAAATATAAATAAAAGTCATTATGACTATTACGTAATCCCTAGCGATGAAACATTTATGGAATACGAATGGAATTTAGATAAGACGAAAGTACGAAGGTCAGTAACCGTTTCCGGAAACACTTTTTATATAACAGACATTATAGATTATGAAAAATCCGGCGGGAACTCTCAAATCAGAACATTAATTTTCAGTCCTGATTTATCAGCCCTCACATTTCTAAAAACAGAATTTGATGACTCGAAATCTATGCCTGCCACGGGACAGATAATTGGTAGATTTAATCGAACTAAGTAATATCTACATCTAATTACAAACCACAGCACACCACCTAAATTCTTGTAAATTTGACTTTTTTGGATCATACTGAAGTTCTGTATCAATCACTATTTCAAAATCGGAGTTTAGCGGGATGTATATATTAAAAAAAGGACAGGAAAATAAATTTCAGGACCTTATTCCCTTGGGAGAAACAGATTGGCCTGAAAATGTAAAAAAGGAGATATGCGCTTTTTTCAAAGATGCCGGAGTCGATGATCCCTTGAAGCAAAAATTAGTAGAACCGGGCTTACAGGGATTCAGACACAAAACAGATAATGACGAAATCGACTGGGATGATGTTGTGGCTTATTTCAAATATGAAGCATTAAGCGTGCTGATTATGCACGATAAAAACATCAAAAAGAAAGCAGAAAAACTATATAACGAATTCTTTTCAACTCATAAGTTTAAAGTATGGAATAAAGACTAAATTTTTAGGGCTTTTACCTTTATTCATATTGAATGTTCGAGATCAGAAGATGCAGGCAGGCTGAAATCAATTTCAAGTCCTTCGGTTATCAGCTTAAGGACTTCTTCTGTTCCTTCCCATCCTCCAGCGCATTCAGGGCTTAAACTCACCGTCAAGGCCACAATTACACCGGAATCAAGGCCGGCACGTAAAGCTTTTGCGAAATCCCGAATATACACATCAGTAAATAACTTTTCCATCTGACCGCTGCTCATTCTTCCGAAAAAATAATCAAGATCAAGATTGAAAATCCATTTTCCCTTCAGTTCATAAAGCCCCGCAGGAAACTCCCAAGGTTCATATGCTGCGAAACGGATATCTTTTGGAGCGGCACCTTTTCCATGCGTGGCAAAAGCCCACTCCCTAACTTGATTACGATATTTTTCAATGAATAAACCCAAATAGTTATCCCACCTGAAAAGCGGAGTTACCGCAAAAAAATCATTGTCATAACCACAGGAAAGATATTCATCGATGCTAAGTGAATTGAAATCGTCGTGAGGAAAATGAACATAATCTTTAGCAGAAAATAAAGCGTCATAATGTCTATCAACATGAAACAAGCCAACATCAGGATGGTCTTTTATACTGGAAAGCCAGCACCAAAGCGCAGCCCGGTGGTTATCCATTATAAAAACATTACGATCTTTCCACAAAAAATTAAGCTTTATTGCGGTTGAATGATTACGCCCCTGAAAATCTACTATCCACTCGCCCATATATTCCTCCAAAATCATATCTACTTTTTTAATTCATACATTTGGGAGATTGAAAAGGAAAGGGTTAGATTATTCAAATAGATAAACACAATCTCTTGAAAGCAGACTCTACGATATAAACTTCTTAAGATACCGGCTCAATTAGTATGCCGCCAGAACGACGGCATACTAATCAGAAAGAAAATAGAACCGGAGTGTAAGGAATATAAGTGGCAGTCACTTTCCCGGTAAACAACAGGGGGGAAGTTTACCGAAAATTTATAAATTTTTATTTTCTTTTAAAATTCAGTTAAAAAAGTTCCTACTTAAGGCTGTCAATATTAAGCGGGTTTCCACAATGCGGACAAACTCTTACAGTTTTGCCGAAAGTGGACCCCATTATCCAGAAACGTGTAAACCAATCTTCAGATCTTTTATTCTGATACTGAACGATGACCTGATTTCCGCACTTGCAATATCTTTCCTGCATAACAACTCTCCTGACCTTGATTTTTTTACATGGAAGGAATCACCCTCCCGCCGAAACTCTTGACATGTGACGACTCAAATCAACCATAACACAACACGAGTGTCAACTAAAAATAAACATAACAATTAAAATAATTAACTACTCCAAAAAAATATCCATAAAAAAAGCGAGATTGCAGCATGGCAGCTTAACAATCCCGCTTAAACAAAATTCAAAAAAACGATTCTTTTACTGATATTCGCGTGAAGCCCAAACAACCTGACCGAGTACTCTTACATTTTCAAGCTCATCTCCGCCGAGGAAAATAGGCGAATAATCGGTGTTATCACTATGAAGAACAACCTGTCCCGGGCGCTTTTCAACCCGCTTCACCATTACAGTATCTTCAACGCCGATGGCATAAATACCACCCGCTAGAATGCTCTGCTTGGATTGATCAAGCAGCACGATATCTCCCGCTTTAAGTTCGGGCTCCATGCTGTTTCCGTACACTTCCATCAAAACCATGTTAGCGGGGTTACCCTTAGAGCTTATCCAGTTTTTATGAAATGCGTAATAACCTTCAATTTCTCCACCTGTCTCAAAAGATCCGCCGCCGGCCGACAACCGGGCCGCAACTTTCGGAACTCTCGTAAAATCTTCCGCAAAAGCTTCTGCGCTTTCTTCAGAATGAGGCAAGCCGAGACCTGATTCAAGCCATGTTGAATCTATATTATAGCGCACCGACAAATCCAATATCCAACGAGGAGGGACGGCTCCTTTCTTTTTAACCAGGGACACCGCAGCCCGCCCGACTCCGAGTTCGCGAGCCAACTGAGCCTGAGTTGAAATATCTGTCTGCTCCCGCAGCCTCTCAAAAAATGAATCAAAATCTTTGGTTTGCATTACGCCCTCAAATCAATCAAAGTTTAACATACAAGTTCACTTATAGTTAACTTAGACAAAACAATATCGCAACCATTTTATAACGATAGAGCACTTTTCAAACATCTAGGGTTGTAGTAATGTCTTTTTATATCAAATAGAAACTTACTTGGAGTTTATTTCATGACCAAGGATAGAGACATGCAAGATATTGCAGCCGAATACGCAGGATACTTCGACTTTGACTTCGGAGATTCCGGGGTAATCCTGAATCTAACCGAAGAAGCTCCGCCGGAGCTCCTGCGCATGATTAAAGACCTATTTGGCAATGATACGCAGGAAGCTCTCGTTAAAGTGTATGAAGCTCTTAACACCGTGTCCGAAGCTGACGATGTATTCAACTGTGAAGTAGACGAAAAGATATGCACTTTAACAATTTTCTGCAAAATAGTCAGACATTTAGAGAAGATTGCCAAAAACTAAACATATTTTTTAAAATCTTCGCCGCCTTCCACTATCGATAAGTTGGCTTCAAGCAACTCAAGACTCACAGAGTCAAGCTTCACAATAACTTTCTGTCCCAATCTAAAGGCCTTACCCGAGCGTTCACCCACAATCATCTGGCGGTCAGCCCAGAAAGTATAATAGTCATCACTTAGACTAGCCAGTCTGATCATACCTTCTGCCATGACTTCTTGAAATTCTACCCAGAATCCGAACTCAGCCATAGATGAAATAATACCGGTAAATTGTTCTCCGACTTTATCTTTAAGAAAAATAATGGTCAAACGCTTAAGTATTTCACGCTCAGCTTCCATTGCAACACGTTCACGTGCGCTCAGATGTGACCCAAGGCCTGTCAGTTGCTTTTGAGCATGCATCGGCTGATGCTGATCACCGAGGGCAACCTTCAAAGATCTGTGCACGGCAAGGTCGGCATAACGTCTGATCGGCGAAGTGAAATGACAGTAACAATCTGAAGCCAGCCCGAAATGACCTTCATTGCCAGGTTCGTACTTAGCCTGCTTCATGGACCTTATCAGCATTCTGCTCACCAGAAATTCCTGATCAGCTCCATCTGCGCTCTGAAGAACCTTCTGCAAAGATTGTGGAGTTATAGGATCAGGGATATCGCTGGCGATACCCATTTTCTTCAATACCTTAAAGAAATTGGTCAACTTCTGAGGATCAGGACCGGGATGCACGCGATACAGGCAAGGCATTTCACGCGCAGTCAAAAATTCAGCCACAGCTTCGTTGGCTGCGATCATAAACTCTTCAATCATCTGATGTGCAAAGTTGCGGACTCTCGGGCAGATATCGACAGTTTCACCCTGCAAATTAAAAAGAATTTCCGGCTCTGGCAGGTCGAAATCAAGACTGCCCCGTTCCTTCCTTCTTGCATTGATTTGAAGGGCCAACTTTTCCGCAACTTCCAGCATAGGAACAACTTCAGAAATCTTAGCGCGCTCCTCTTCATCTCCCTGAATAATTGCTTTGTAGACCTGATTGTAGGTCAACCGTGCGTGGCTACGAATTACCACCGAAGCAAATTTCGAAGATAGCGGAACACCTGTTTTATCAAACTCAATTGTTGCATTCATCGCAAGCCGTTCAACATTCGGATTAAGACTGCAAAGCCCGTTACTGAGAGCTTCCGGGAACATAGGTTCGACAGATTTAGGGAAATAATACGAATTAGCGCGTTTGCCAGCTTCACGGTCCATCGGAGAATTCATTGCAACGTAATGGCTTACGTCCGCAATCGCGACTCTAAGTCTATAACCTTTTGCTATCGTTTCAACATGAATAGCATCGTCAAAGTCTTTTGCGGTCGCGCCGTCAATAGTGACAAACTGAATCTCGCGCATGTCTTCGCGGGATTCGAAATCTTCTTCGCTCGGACGATCCGGTAGAGAAGCAGCCTCTTCCAACGCTTTTTCAGGAAATTCGGTAGGAACTCCATTATTAGCCTTAACTATAGCTTCCTGCACAAGAACATCATCTTCACGTCCAAGATATTTGAGAATTTTACCTTTCCACAAATTTGCATGAATTCGTTCACCGGGAGCAACAAGTAAAATATCTCCGCGGGAAACCTTTGAATAATCAAAAGACTGTTCCTTTGATGAAGCTACAGTTGAGTCAACACCTGCTTTATTAAGAACGGATTTTTCCAACTTTCCGCTCGCTAATGATGGACTTTTTACAGCTTCCTTCGGTTCAACCACTATCCCGAAATTAAGCTTTGGATCTGTGGGATTACAAAGCAATGCTGTTGCTCCGGTCGCACGCGCGACTCTTACAGGGAAAACCTGTTTCCCTCTTTCAAGCACACTTAGAACACGCCCTTCGGGATTTTTACCACCACTGTTGGCGCTTAAAATTGCAACCGAAACTCTATCTCCGTGCCATGCTTCATTCATCGATCTAGGGCGAACGAAAATATCTTTGCGCCCTTTTTCATCCGGCAGAACAAAAGCCGCACCGGACCTCTGAACCTGAAGCTTTCCGGTAATCATATTCATTTTTTCAAGGAGGCCGTAAGCACTTCCAGCCTTGACGATTTTTCCTTCTGCAACCTGCGAAACAAGCAATTCTTTCACAAACTTACGATGACGTTTTGTCAATCCCAGCCTTTTCTGAATTTCACCACCTGAAAGGGGTTTCTCGCTTTTGCGTAAAATTTTAACGACTTCATACGGCTTAATTACGCCGGGATTCTTGGAATGTTTCTTTTTACCCATGATATATATATCCTGATTCTAAATTGTTTTGATTTTATTAAGCAGCTCTTTCGACTGCATCTTTCTGAATTTCTTTAGAAATTTCTATTTTGATACGTTTTTATTTTTGTCTGTTTCTACTTTGATAAGCTTGTGCAAGCCTTTCTCTGTTCCACCAGTCGGCAAAGCTGACCGGGCTGACATTGGAAGTACAAGATTTGGTTCCGTCAAAGAAAATTGATTCTTCAAATTCTACATGCAGGTTAATTGTATAAAATTCGTCGCAACCTAATTTACGAAGCTTAACTGCATCTTTCGGAGTGCATATTATTTTTACAGCGCCGACTTGCACGGCTTTCTGCCTGATCATCTTAACATCCTGTGCATTATACGGATGATGGTCCTTAAATATCATATGTTCTGAAGCGATTTGACCCATAAATTCACTGCTGTCTCTACTGAACTGTTCAGGTTTACCGATGCCTGAAACCAGCAAATACTTATCATTACCAAACGGAAGAGAATCTTCACCATTCAAAAGTCTAAGTCCCTCGGCTTGCAGATTGAATTGGAAAACAGGTTTTTTATATTTACCGAGTCTATCTTTTATAAGATCTTTCATGGAATTGAAATCGCCAGCCGGACTTTTAACAAAAAAGACATCTGCCCGCCCAAGTGCATTTTGACCTTCGCGCCATGTTCCGCGCGGAATAACTTTATTCCATCCATCACTAAAATCATCCGGTGTCATTAAAACAAAATCCAGATCACGCCGGACAGCCATATGCTGAAATCCGTCATCAAGCACCATTAAATCCGGTTTAAATTGATCAGTCGCCCATTTACCTGAACGAATACGAATAGGATCAACAACAACCCGTGCATAAGGATTTTCAGAAGCAAGCATCAAAGGCTCGTCTCCGGATTCTTCTACGGGACTTTCAGCTGTGACCAGATAAGGAAGCTTTGAAGGAGATGCTCCGTAACCGCGGCTAAGAAGCACAGACTGCATTCCCAGACTATTTGCCCAAGCTAAAAGCCAGCCTGCCAAGGGAGTTTTGCCGCTACCGCCGGACCCGATATTTCCTACAGAGATACACGGACATGCAGGATTAAAACGGGTGAAAGAATCTCTATTGTAAAGCTTTGCACGGCAAGCCATCACAGAGCCGTAAGCATACCCGGCAGGGGCAAGAACAGGACTTAAAATATTTTGCGCGGTACGTAAAAAAGACATTATTTCATCACCTGAAAAATCAAAGGGAACCTGACGGTTCCCCTTGATAATATTATTATTGACCTGAATCGGCTGTAAACAGCACCGTTAATACAGATTCAAGACTAATCGCGAGCAGTCCCCATGAATCTTAAGAGGAAAAGGAACAAGTTGATAAAATCAAGATAGAGCGTCAAAGCGCCCATGATTGTTCCACGTCTAAGGGCTGTTTCGTCACCAGAAGGAACGGATTCACCCATAACTTTAAGTTTCTGAGAATCGTAAGCAGTAAGTCCTGCGAACACGATTACTCCGATAACAGAAATTACAAAATCCATAGCAGAACTCTGCATGAACATGTTCACGACAGAAGCGATAATAATCCCGATAAGCCCCATGAACATAAAGGAACCCATTCCGGTAAGGTCTTTTTTGGTAGTCAAACCATAAAGACTCAAAGCCGCAAACATACCGGCGGTAACCAAGAATGTCTGGAAAATGGAAGAAGCTGTATAAGCGAGCAAAAGCACAGACAAAGTCAGACCGTTAAGTCCGCTGTAGGCCATAAAAAGACCCGTTGCCGCGCTGGCGGAAAGACTGCTGATGCGGGCACTCAAATAAAAAACAAGCCCGATTTCGCCAACAAGAGCAACCCAGAACAACATGGTCGGTCCATATGCTCCGGTCGCAGCATTCTGAGCAAAAACCAGATTGAGAACAGCTGGAGTTGACGCGGTAAGCCATGCAACAGCGGCTGTCATCAAAAGCCCCAGACTCATCCAGTTATAAACCCCACGCATGAAAGCATTAAGGATTTCCGGTTTAGATCTCACTGCACCGGCAGAACCAAATCTACTCATAATTTTCTCCTCACAATTAATTTTATCTAATAAGTTCAAGCAGAGCCCTTATTTTCATCCGCTTTCGGATTCTTTGGGGAATCTCCGCTAATATTCAACAAGTTTCTAAGTACTAAAGATAGTCACCTTCTACGAAACAGGCAAGACATTTAGAATAGTACTAAATTATCATATATAAATAGGGATCACTCCCGAATATATTTTTTCAACACCGGAACAAAAAGCGTCATAACAAGAGCTATCGCACCGGTAACAAGTCCGATACGCATAAATAAATCGCCATAAATAACAAGAGATTTGGTAGCATGAATGCCACCATTAGGAACACTTGCCAGCGTTGCAATATACCCTCCGAGGACCATCGCGACTGATTGAAACATGAACCATGCCCCCATCATAAAACCCATTGAACGCTCAGGAGTGAGGCGTGAAACCATTGCCAACCCGAGCCCGCTGACCAGAAGTTCACCTATGCTCTGAAAACAATAACTTAAAACCAGCCAGTTACCGGATACATATCCTGCGGCATCCGCCCTGTAGCGGGCAACCAGCGCCAAGGTCAGAAAAGATGCACAACACATAATCATTCCGAGCGCAAACTTACCGGGCAGAGAAAGGTCCTTTCCGGACTTATCAAGTTTTGTATAAAGCATTGCAAGAAAAGGACTTATGACCATTATCCAAAACGGATTTAACGCCTGAAAAGAAGCCGCCTGTACCGGAATTCCGAAAATTGAAAGATGAACATTTCTTGCGGCAAAAAGATTAAGAGAAGTCGGCATCTGTTGATACAGAGCAAAAAAAACGACAGCCTCAACCATCAAGATCAAGCAGATAATTAAATTAGAACGTTCATGCGGCTCCGCTCTGTAAATTTCGCGGATAAAAAGTCCGGCAACGACTAATACCGCAACATAAAGCAATTCATGGGCTACAACTAAATGTTTCAACAGCAGAGCGGAAATAAAAGCAACAAAAATAGTGCCCAGCAATGTCAAACCGAGATTCCGCACACTCAGAGGTTTAAAATCTGCTTCCGAGCCGATGGGATCAAGTATGCTTCTAAATATTATATAATTGCCTATCGCTATCCCCATACCGATGAAGCAAACAAGAAATCCGGCATTCCAGCCATACATTTTCTGTATAACCGGACAAAGGGACATAGCAGCGAATGAGCCGATATTTATCGCCATGTAATAAAGGGTAAACGCGCCGTCTACACGGGAGTCGCCTTTCTCGTAAAGTTTGGAAACCAGAGCGGAAGGATTCGCCTTGAAAAGACCGTTCCCAGCAATAATTATACCGAGGGCTGGATATAAAAATCTATCGCAATCAATTCCGAGAAGTCCGTAACCAACCGCCAGAACAACCGCACCGAAAAACATGGTCCGCCTGTTTCCCAGAATTTTATCACCGACATATCCGCCGAGACAAATAAAGGCATAAACAAGCGCCGCAAAGGCACTGAAAGTAGTGTCAGCCAGATCATCGCTGAACCCCAGTTTAGTTACCATAAACAGAACCAAAAGGGCCTGCATTCCATAGTAACCGAACCTTTCCCACATTTCGACTGAGAACAGCAAATAAAAAGGCTTAGGGTGCTTAAACGGGCTCACAGAACTTTCAGACATAATCTCTCCTCGGAGGTCTTTATATGAATATATGCAAGCTTATACGACAGATAACTCTAAAATGCGAGAGCTGAAAGCTTTTATAATAAGTGGTTGAGATACAATGCTCTAAAAAACGCTCTCAATATTTATTTACGATTACACACTATCTATACAAACAAACCAAAAGACTTCCATTGTAACTATTTCTGTAATAACAATACGCACAATTTAAACCTTATAACGCTGCAAGGGTATTAATTATGCAAAAAGACATGCACTATTATGGAACATACGTAATGGCCCGTTCAACGGGAATTTCGCCGATTAAAGCTCAAGTCATCGCCAGTGCTGCGCAATTTGTTGATGACAACGCAACAAAAAAATCCCTCGAATTTAAAGATGGTGGAGCGTTACATTCGCGCGCAAGCGCTCATCATGCCTTTAATCTCAAGAATCTAGACAAGGAAGACCAGCGATTGATTTGGGTTCCCTTTCACTTTTTACCCGGAAATGTCGCAGGCGGTAATTTTTCAAAACGCCTTGTTTGCTTAAAAGACAGCGTTCTTGCTAGGGAGATGGTTAACAATCACCTTGCGCAAAACGAAGATTTTTCAGATGAGTTGATGGGGGTCGCTGCTCATGTTTATGCTGACACCTTTTCACACTATGATTTCAGCGGAATAAGCTCACGCCATAACAGAATTGAAAATGACAGCTTTGAATTCGACTTAGAAAAACACAAACCTGAAACAATCAAATACATCAAAAAAAAGCAACATGATTTCATGCGAAATTACCCTGAAGATTCTGGATTAATCGAAAATATCAAATCATGGTTCGCCGAAAATCTTTCAGGTGCGTTAGGACACGGAGCAGCTTGTACCTTCCCGGATCGCCCATATCTAAAATGGAGATATATTTACGAAGAAACGGGTAAACACTGTGCATGGCGAGATAACCACGCAACGTTCCTGGAAGGATGTGAAGCACTACATGGTATGTTTGTTAAGTACACGCAGAAAAAATCCGGATTAACAGACAGAGACCCCATCCCATTCAACAACATAAAAAATGCTGTTTCCGAAATTCTAGCTTTCGAAGGGCCCGAAAAAGAACGCAGTAACAAATGGATTGAAGCTGTATCACAAAAAGCCATCTTCGGATCCAATGAACCCTTCCCTGACTATCTCGGAAAGGAATGGCTTGATAAAAAAGCAAAAATGCATGGAAACGATGACTCTCATGGTGCTCTCAACTCCCCTCTCTATAGATTTTATCAAGCAACGTCTTACCACCGTCACTACGTGTTAAGAGATTTACTTCCCAAAAAAAGTTTAGTTGTTGCTTAGTAATAACATACAGAAACAACAAATCCTCCGCCCGGTATTCGGACGGAGGATTTTACTTGTTCAATCTAAATTTAAACAGTCAGGACTAAGTCATAAAATCCTGAACCCAGCGAAGCAAACTTAGGGTAATAAGAATAGCCCCTTCCGTACGGGAAACTTTCCAGCCTGTGCGAATAAACAAAAGAACCAACGCCACCATGGCAACAAGTATGGTAAGCCCCGGCATAGCTTCAGGAGAAACCTCAAGCGGCCGCAATATGCAAGTTAGTCCCAGCACTCCGGCAAAGTTGAAGAAATCACTGCCGATAAGATTACCGAGCAACATTTCATTACGTCCTTTTAAAGATGCGGCAAGGCAGGTTACCAATTCCGGCAAAGATGTTCCGGCAGCAACAATGGTCATACCTATAACCCAGTTGGAAACACCGAAATGAGTTGCGATGGCAGAAGCGGATTCAACCATAAAGTCACCGCCGAGCGCAATTCCTACAAATCCGGCAGCTAATTTCACCCAGTCAATTACACGGATTTCGCAAACTTCTTCCTCTACCTGAGGAATACCGGACATAGCTTTGGCCGCCCGTTTACTGTGCACAATCAGATAAATAATATATCCGAGCAGAATAGAGATCAGCAGCACTCCTGCTCCGCGTCCGAGATTACCGAAATAGGCAAGCCCCAGAATCAAAGCAGTTGTCGCAAGCAACAACGGAGTATCACGAAAGGCCAGCGCACGAGTTGTTGGAAGCGGCTTAATTAAAGCCATCAACCCTAAAATAAAACCTAGATTAAAAATATTTGAACCGACTACATTGGATAAGGATAAATCCGAAAGTCCCTTAAAAGCTGCGGTGGCTGTAACCAAAAATTCAGGAGCGGATGTTCCGAAAGCAACAATGGTCAGACCTACAACAAGATCGGAAACTTTATATTTTTTAGCAATCTTAGACGCAGACTCAACAATCCAGTCCGCACCGAACCAAAGCAGAAAAATACTGAGAAAAAAATATATCGCGTTAGAAACCATTAAATCCTCCGGCATTGGAATAAGCTTTTATAATAGCAAAATTAGTCATTTTTTCCCAGCGCCAAATTATCACCTTCAATTTTTTTAAGCTCAATATTTTTAAGTCTAAAGTTTTCGCGTTCGATCTTCCATTCTTTAAGGCCCTCAAGATTCGGTCCCGCAAAAACGGTCTCAGTCTCTCTGGAGGGTAAAACCGAAACGTCTTTATTTCCATCAGGACCGATGACATTCACAACCACTTCACCGCCGGAATTACGGGCCTTCGGTGAAAAAGAAGCCGTCATAGCTGCTGCGTCTAAAATCTCACGCTCGGTCCATCCTTCAGGATTGAGAGCGCGTCCAAGACTTAAAGGACCGGGGAAATCCTTTACTTCAAAAACATAATCCCCATCATTGAATAATTTTTCAATGTTCTCATTGTCGTCTTGATTCCTGCCGATTGCGAGCAGTTTATTACCGGCCCAATACTGTCGACCTACTGTCGTCAGCTTGAAAAAATTAACATCAGGCTCTTTAAGATTCCGCAGAAGCGGCAGAAAGCGAGCTGCATTTTCATATTCAGTAAGCTTACAGCCTCCCGCAGGTGTAGGAATAACCTTAAATCCATATGCTTTGGCCATTGCAAGCTGCTCTTTACGTCCACGGCCGCTGATATGCGGAAGCTTCTCCCTGTCTACAAGGCCGGATTCTTCACAAGGAGTGATTAACTGACTTTTAGCGCATAAAGGGCGCAGCAACACGTCTCTTACTTCCGCATCATTTCTGATTGAATTTAGAGCTTCCTGCCGTTGCGACATAGGCCTCTGCCCCACAACTTCACCGGAAATAATAAATTTAGCTCCGAATTCATCCATCAGAGAATGGGCATGACGAAGCATCATAATCTTGCAATCCACACAGGGATTAACAAGTTTACCCATGCCGTGAGCGGGAACATCAAGCATCATTTTTATATATTTAGAGCTTATATCAACAGGAAGTATATCAACACCATAAATTTCCTGCCAATCTTCAATCTTCTCAGGATTGCCGAAAAAAGGAGTGATGAAATGAATACCTAGGACCTTAAGTCCCTGATCCTGAATAACCTTGCATGCCAGTATACTATCGAGGCCCCCTGAAAAGAGAGCTAAAGCGTCATATCGAGTGTTCATGGGGCGGCTTGTAACCTCATTCGAAGTAAACTGCAACTGATCATCAAGCTCGAAAAGTGGTGACAACCCCCTATAAAAGGCTGATTCTGCATTTTTCTATAACCAAATTAAATAATCTCATAATAATTAATATGAACGTTTGAGATTGCGTTATTACGAGCTATTTGGTATCGGAAGCAGTTGCTTGATTCGTCTGGACGGAGACCACCGCATCTCGCCGTAAAGGCTTCTTGTGCATGTGACAATCACTGGAAAAAAAATGCGTTGAAACGTCCAACCCCAAACTGGAGAATACATGAGCAGAAAAGCCGCAAACCCCGAAGAGCTCCGTAAAGAAGCCCTGAGCACAGCACTTACAACTATTGAACGCAAGTTCGGTAAAGGCTCAATCATGCGCCTTGATTCAGGTGCTATACAAGCTATCCCGGTCATCCCGACAGGTTCTATAAGCCTTGATCTGGCTTTGGGTATCGGTGGGATTCCTAAAGGTAGAGTCACCGAAGTTTACGGACCGGAATCATCAGGTAAGACAACACTGGCCCTGCATGTAATTGCAGAATGTCAGAAAAACGGTGGAACCGCTGCCTTTGTTGATGCAGAACACGCTCTTGATGTTAAATATGCTCAAAGACTCGGCGTAAACACCGACGAACTGCTTATTTCACAGCCGGACTACGGCGAACAGGCTTTGGAAATCACTGACCTGCTGGTTCGTTCCGGCGCAGTTGATATCGTCGTAATCGACTCCGTTGCGGCACTTATTCCGCAGGCTGAGCTTGAAGGCAACATGGGTGAAACTCAGGTCGGCGGACAGGCAAGACTTATGTCTCATGCCCTTAGAAAGCTGACCGGTACTATCCATAAATCTAATTCTGTTGTATTGTTTATCAACCAGATCCGTATGAAAATCGGTATGGCAGGATACGGCAACCCCGAAACAACATCCGGTGGTAACGCCCTTAAATTCTACGCATCAGTACGTTTTGATATCCGCAGAATCCAGACCCTCAAAGATAAAGAGGAAGTTTTCGGTTCACGCACCCGTATCAAAATTGTTAAAAATAAAGTTGCACCGCCTTTCAGAGAAGCTCTTGTAGACATACTTTATGGAACAGGAATGTCCCGCGAAGGCGAAATTCTTGATCTCGGTGTGGATTACGGAATTATTGATAAAAGTGGAGCATGGTATGCTTACGGCTCAGAGAGACTTGGACAGGGCAAGGAAAACGTCCGCCAATTCTTGATAGACACTCCTGAATTACGACAGGAGATAGAAGACAAAATCCTCGTTCACCTCGGCATGAAAGAAGCCCCTGAGGTGAAGGTTGACGCAACTACTTCTGACGAGTAAAGCCTGTTGGCCCGATGATAAATAACCTCGGCCTCCCGGGGTTTTAAATATGCTTACTTAGAATATTCACGATATTAGAGTTTTTTACGGAGACAGCCCATGAAGGCCAGTGAAATCAGAGAAAGATTCCTTACTTTTTTCAAAAATAACGGACATGAAATTGTTTCAAGTTCATCTCTAGTCCCAAAAGACGATCCATCCCTGCTGTTCACCAACGCAGGAATGGTCCAGTTTAAAAAGACTTTTCTTGGACAGGAACAAAGAGACTACGTCCGCGCAACAACTTCACAGAAATGTTTGCGCGTCGGTGGAAAGCACAACGACCTCGAAAATGTAGGCCGTACTGCCCGTCACCACACTTTTTTTGAAATGCTCGGCAATTTTTCTTTTGGCGACTACTTTAAAGAAGACGCTATCAAATTTTGCTGGAAATTCCTCACTGAGGAACTGAAGCTGCCCAAAGACAAACTTTATATAACTATTTATAAAGACGACGATGAAGCTGGAGAACTCTGGCAGAAAGTTGTTAATGTCCCGGCTGATCGAATCTTCAAACTGGGCGAAAAAGAAAACTTCTGGTCCATGGGTGACACTGGTCCTTGTGGTCCTTGCTCCGAAGTACATATTGATCAGGGCGAGAACATGACTTGCGGTCCCAATTGCGGGATCGGAAAATGTGATTGTGACCGCTTCCTTGAAATATGGAACCTCGTTTTCATGCAGTACGATCAGGATGGAGAAGGTAACCGAGTTCCGCTTCCGCGCCCTTCCATTGATACGGGTATGGGACTGGAAAGAATTACCGCTGTATGTCAGGGCGTACAATCAAATTATGAAACAGACCTGTTTCAGCCGATGATTCAGGCTATCGCCAAAAAAGCCGGCGTAAAATATAAAGAAGACGGCGAAATAGACACAGCGCTACAGGTCATTGCCGACCACTCGCGCTCTATTGCGTTTCTGATCACAGACCAGATCCTTCCTTCAAACGAAGGACGTGGTTATGTGCTCCGTCGCTTGATCAGAAGAGCTTTCCGTTTCGGACGCCTTATCGGACTGACCGATCCTTTCCTTCATGAAACAGTCAGAATGGTTGTTTCTGAAATGAGCGAACAGTTCCCGGAACTCGAAGACAATAAAGACTTCATGGCCCGCATGGTTCGTGAAGAAGAAGAAAGATTCAGCCAGACTTTAGATAAAGGTCTTATAATTCTCGAAGACGAGATGGAAGAACTTAAAAAAGAAGGCAAAAATACTATTTCCGGCGAACTGGCTTTCAAACTTTATGACACTTTCGGATTCCCGCTCGATATAGTCAATGACGTTACCGAGAAACACGGGTTCACTGTAGATGAAGTCGGCTTCAAAGCAGCCATGAAAGAACAAAAGACAAGAGCCAAAAAAGCATGGAAAGGGTCCGGCGAAAAAGATACTGCGGCAATATTCCGCACCGTTCTTGAAGCTGGACTTAAAAACCGTTTCACCGGATATGGTGAACTGGTGACTGACTCTAGAATCATAAATCTTCTTTCCGAAAGCGGAGATCATCTAGACCGTATTTCTCAGGGGTCAGGAGGATGGCTTATCACTGCCGCTACTCCTTTCTACGGAGAATCCGGTGGACAGATGGGGGATTCTGGTACAGTCGGCACTTTGACAGGAAACGCGGACATACTGGAATCAGTTAAAGCTTCTCCTGAACTCACAGCTTGTAAAATTTTTGTAAACGAAGGCGAACTTCTCCTAGAACAAGAAGCCAAGCTGGAAGTAGATGACGAAATCAGGTTAGCAACAGAGCGCAATCACACAGTGACTCACCTGCTTCATGCCGCTCTGAGAAAAATTCTCGGAGACCATGTAAAGCAGTCTGGATCACTAGTCGGCCCGAATAGACTCAGGTTCGATTTCACTCATATTGCAGCCATGACTCCCGCAGAAGTCCGGCAGGTTGAAAATGAAGTTAACCGCGCCATTCTGACCGCTACGGAAGTTGATGTCCAAGAGCTCAGCAACAAAGAAGCTGCTGAAAAAGGTGCTACGGCACTGTTCGGAGAAAAATACGGAGATGTCGTAAGAGTCGTCGATATCACCGGAGAAAGCATGGAGCTATGCGGAGGTACTCACCTGAAATCAACAGGCGAGGCCGGAACCTTTGTAATATTGTCCGAATCCGGAGTTGCCGCAGGCATACGCCGGATTGAAGCGGCAACGGGATGGAATGCCCTCACATTCCTGCAAGGACAACGTGACGAGATAAGCAAGTCTCAGGACTTACTTAGAGCCGCCCCGGGTCAGGTTCCTGACAAAATCGCGGCACTCATAGCTCAGACTAAAGAATTGACTCGCCAAAATGAACAACTTCAAGCCAAGCTTGCTTCCGGCGCAGGAGCGGACCTGATGAGCTCTATAGAAGAGATCGCAGGAATCAAAGTTCTTGCTGCCAAGCTTGAATTGACGAATGTTAAGGCCTTACGCGACCAAACAGACGCGCTGAAATCCAAACTGGATTCCGGTATCATCTGCCTGATAGCCGAGGTCGAAGATAATAAAGTTTCCTTAATTATCGCAGTGACTAAAGACCTGACAAACAGGTTCAAAGCCGGTGCGCTGATTAAACCCGTTGCAGCTGAGGTAGGTGGAGGTGGCGGCGGCAGGCCTGATATGGCTCAAGCCGGCGGTACCGACCCCAAAGGAATTGACAAGGCTTTGGCAACCCTGAAAAAGGTTATTGCTGAGTCGTAATTAAAACTAGGAAGGGAAGATTTGCCCTTGACAGCAAGTCGTCATTATATGTATAAGTCCCATTCCCAGATTCTACGTAAGGAGCATTTCAAAATGAAAACATATATTCCAAAAAGTGAGGACATCAGCCGCGAATGGTACGTAGTTGATGCAACCGACATGGTACTTGGACGCCTGGCAACCAGAATCGCCACAAAGCTCAGAGGCAAGGACAAAGCTATGTTCACACCTCACGCTGACACCGGCGATTTCGTCATCGTTCTGAACGCTGACAAAATCAGAGTTACCGGCAACAAGCTGGATCAGAAGACTTACTACAAGCACACCAACCACCCTGGCGGCATCAAATCCAGGACTTTGAAAGTAATGCTTGAGAAGAAACCTGAAGTTGTTATCGAAACAGCTGTACGCGGCATGCTTCCTAAGAGTAGCCTCGGCAGACAGATGATCAAAAAACTTAAAGTTTACACTGGTACAGATCATCCACACGAAGCACAGCTGCCTAAGCCTTTCGAATTTTAATTACAGGGTGGAAATAAAATGAGCCAAGATTTCATTTACGGTACTGGCAAAAGAAAGAATGCTGTAGCACGCACACGTATGTACCCAGGTACAGGCGTAATCACAGTCAACGGAAAAGCTTACGAAGATTACTTTCCTCGTAAAACTCTCCAGATGATTGTTCAGCAGCCTCTTAAACTTACTAAAAACGTTGGTAAGTTTGATATTAAAGTAAACGCAGACGGTGGCGGAGTAGCTGGTCAGGCACAGGCTGTCAGACACGGTATTTCTCGTGCACTTCTCGCTATGGACCCAGAGCTTCGTACTCTTCTTAAACGCGCAGGTCTTCTGACTCGTGACGCACGTAAGAAAGAACGTAAAAAACCTGGTCAGCCAGGCGCTCGCGCAAAGTTCCAGTACTCAAAGCGTTAAGTCGAATTACGACTTACATTTGGATTTATTCAGGCGGAATCGTTTTACGATTCCGCCTTTTCCTGCTTGCAGTACAATATTGATTTGTCAATCAACTTTAATCTTAAAATTATGTTTTGACATACAAATAACACGTATAGACCATTAAGCTCTGGTCAATGCGAAAGAAAAAATATATTTACTTAAGACTTCTTTATAATCTGTAACAAACAACAGTAAATAATGGCTATAACAAACACCCCGCTCTACGATCAAATATTTTTCGCCCGGCAGCCGATTCTTCAGCCGGACCAATCACTATGGGGATATGAGCTGTTTTTTCGTAACAGCAGTTCAGCGACAACCGCCATTATATCTGATGATTATAAAGCGACCTTAAACGTTGCCGCAGATTCGTGCTCAATTCCGGGAGAAGAGCTCCCAGGTGATGTTAAGCTTGTCATCAATTTTTCTCATAAATCTATTATAGAAAAAATTCCCTATTCTTTACCGGCAAAGAACACAGTTGTTCAAATACCGGAAATGACTCCTCCGACTCCAAATCTCATAAAAGCACTTCAAGATCTTTCAAAAGATGGCTATACAGTTGCCATCGATGATTTTGAAGGACGCCCACAAGGTGATATTTTAATAAAATATGCCGATGTCGTGATCGTAGACATCAAATCCGCTAACGAGGACCAACTTCACCGGATACATTGTATCGCCCAAAAAGAGGACGTGAAGTTAATAGCGAAAAGAGTTGAAGACATGAGCCATTACCAATTGGCTCAAAAATTCGGGTTTGCTTTTTTTCAAGGATTTTATTTTAAACGCCCTGAAAATATTGCAGGCAGAAAACTACGCCCCAGTGAAGTTGTAAAACTCAAACTTTTCAAACTTATTGAAGATCCTGCGCAGGATTTTGAAGCTCTGGCTGAAGCTCTGCAAAACGATGTATCAATCTGCTATAGATTGCTTACACTGCTAAATTCTCCGACATTCGGATTCTCACAAAAAATAACTTCAATAAAGCAGGCAATCGTTCTTGCCGGCTGGAAACTCATAAAAAACTGGCTGAGAGTGATACTTTTGACGGATCTTATTTCCAACAAGAAAAGTACCGAGCTTCCACAACTGGCAACTCAGCGTGCAAAATTTCTTGAGATGGTAACAATAGACTCACACCATAATATTCCTGCTGAATCTATGTTTTTACTTGGTCTATTCTCCCTATTGGGAGCAATGTTCGATATGCCTATGAATGTCGTAACCAAGTATTTACCCCTTGATGAAGATCTCAGGGCTGCATTATGCGGTGAAGATAATATTTATCGTAAGCACCTTGAACTGATTGATCATTTCGAAGCAGCACAATGGGACCAGCTCGAAGAAACAATTATTGAACTCGGACTGAACCCGGTATCAGTATCACGTAACTATTATGACTCAATGCGCTGGGCGAACAGCTTTTTCCAAACACCCGGTTCAGTATAAAAAGGTTGGAGGCAATATGAAAGACTGTTGTTTTGACGATTCCCGAAAAAAACTGAACATCCTTATAACCGGGAAAAGCACATTACTACATTCTTTGATGCTTGAGCTTCACAACCTCGGCCATTCTATTTCTATTGCAAAAAATCCCAGAGAAACTCTTTTCATCTATGCCAGTCAGCAGCCTGACCTGATAATTTTTGCGGATTTTGAACGTCCTTTCGAGACCTTCTCATCTATCCGGGAAATAAATCAGGACGCGGAAGCGATATTCATTATAGATGTAAATAATCCTAAATCTTTCGAATCTCTTTTTGATTTTCATAATGTCTCGTTCATACCATCCACGGCATCAGCGACAAGCATCATTTCAAATATTTCCGAATATCACAAAAAGATTATTCGCAATAGAGAGATAGAGGAAAACTCAAAACTCTACGATTTAATTCTTCAAGGACTTCCTTTTCCGGCGCTTTTAGTTGGCTCATGTACCGGAAAAACCATTATGGCAAATAAATCTGCCTTAAAGACTTTACCGATTAAAAGCTCTGAATCCAGCATACCTTTTATATCCTTCCTTGCTGAAGATGTTCGTAATAACCTCTTCACTGATCAGGAAGCATACCGCATTCATTCACTAAAATCAGTTTGTGCATATGAAAGGTTCTGGGATCTCACCATTGAACAAGTAGCCCCTTCTGTTTTTTTACTTCTGGCTCTTGATGTAACCGAGCAACGCAAGCAGCTCCAGCTCAGAGAAGAAATGGAACGCATCGCCAGACATGACCTGAGATCTCCTACAGCTACAATTGTAGGCATGTCCCGCATACTTGAAACAGAAGCTGATCTTAGTGACGACTACCAGCGGCTCGCGGAAATAGTGCGCACAACAAGTGAACGCATGATTCGTCAAATTGACACATCTTTAACGCTTATCAGGCTCGAAACAGGTTCTCTTGTTGCTGATTCGCATCCGTTCAACCTTTTTAGAGCTATCACAGCCGCAATCGGCGATATAAGTCAGTTAGTTGATGACAAGAAGCTTGAAATTATATGCTTTTTAGAGGATGAACCTCTTCAGGATGAATGTCCGCTTGTTTGTTACGGCGAAGCGTCCCTCATCATCACCATGTTCTCGAACCTGATTAAAAACGCCGCAGAGGCAGCTCCTGACAATTCGACTATCACGGTTCGCCTCCATGACACGGAACAATCGATAATCACTGAAATTCATAATCTCGGTGAAGTTCCAAGTTCTATTAAAAACAGCTTTTTCGATCGTTATGCAACCCACGGCAAACGGAACGGAACAGGACTGGGAACTTACAGCTCGAAACTGATCGCCAAAGTTTCAGGCGGAGATATTTCTTTTACAAGCTCATGGAATCAGGGAACGACCCTGATCACCACTCTCCCAAAACCTCCAGAAAATTTGAACAGGAATTAATTTAATGTCTTCAAAAAAGAAACCGCGTCCTCTCCTCGTTTACGCGGATAAAGACGGTCAAATATTCGATCACCCTGAATTTGAAATGATTTGCCGCAGAGGGGATGAGCTTGCTCAACCCAAACCCGAAGAATATATCCCGCTGCCTCCTGACAGTGAATTTTTCTTACTGCCTGGAAGAATCCCGCTTGGTCTAAACTCCGAAACCGGTGAAGTTGAAGAAGTTGAAGGATTAGCTGTAGCCGCATTTGCCTGTCCCGGCCACACACTGACCGGACTAGCAGCCTATGCAAACACCGAAGACGCACCGGTTTTACCAATGTTCGCTTACGGCGCAGTTGGTTATGCCAACGGCAGATTCTGGATTACAGCCAAGGTTGTAGATGAAGATAAACGCCAGATTTTTACTAAAATTCCACAGCAGAAAGTTGAATCCGGCGCCAAAAGGCTAATGAAAGATATGCCTGAAAACCGCTTGGTGAAACATCTTGCAAACTGCGCTCTAACTTACGGCTGCCCCGCAGCAAAGAATCTTGCTCTCGGTAGATTTGAAGCACCTCTTCCTACTGCCCGGACCTGCAATGCCCGTTGCATCGGCTGCATATCTGAACAACCCGAAGATTCCGGTTTTCCTTCCACACAGGAACGCATCAAATTTACGCCGACTGCTGATGAAATCACAGAAATAATGCACTATCACGCTAAACGCGAATCAAAGCCGATTTTTTCATTCGGTCAGGGTTGCGAAGGTGAACCACTGACTGAAGCTAAGCTGCTTTGCGAAGCCGTACAGAGATATCGCGACGAAGGCGGCAAGGGAACGGTTAATATAAATACCAATGGTTCTTTGACCGCTACAATGAAGCCTCTCTCAGAAGCAGGGCTTACCTCTATCAGAGTAAGTTTGAACAGCTTTCTAGAGCCTGTATACAATGCTTACTACCGTCCGAAAGGGTATAAGTTTGAAGATGTACTTGCGACCATCCACACAGCCAAAGAACTTGGACTGCATGTATCTCTCAACTACCTCTATTTCCCCGGAGTAAGCGATACCGAAAATGAAGTGAGTGCGCTCATTAAGGCCGCAACAGAATCAAAGCTGGACTTCATTCAGCTTCGCAATCTCAACATAGACCCTGATCTTTATATGGAACTGGTCGAAGATAATGATCTCGGCCCCGGAATGGGATTCGTTAATTTCCGCAAAAGAATTAAATCGGAATGCCCTTGGATCGGTTTTGGATATTTTAACCCTTATCTGGGCGACTGATAAATTATTCCTTATCTCCAGCTATTACTTAGCCGTCAGAAAACAAATCGTTTTTTGACGGCTTTTTAATATCTGAATAACCGCTAACTCTATTTTTAGACATTCTAAATAATAAAAAAATAATCTCAGGATATGTTGAAGCTTCACTTTTCACCATTCAACCTGAAGTGTATAAGAAAGAAATGAATCGCCACCCGCTATCAATGTTGATCAGCTTTTTTTTACTGCTGATGCTCATATCTCCTCACACTGCTTACGCTGAAAGACTAAACTCTTTCGGTGTGAACTGGCAGTTTGCGGTAAATCTCCCTCAAGCGGGTCTATCCGGCGTTCTCAAAGGCTCTCTTAAACATATTAAAAAGACCGACTTTCATTTCAGCGGAGAATTTATACCGCAAAAAAGCTCTTTAAAAGCCGCTAAAATCAGAATAAATACTGAGGTTCGCTTAGAAGAAGGAAGCGTTGCTTTTCGGAACTTAACCATCCAAATCAAAAAACTCGGAATAAGGATCCCCGAGCTTGAGTTACAAAACCCCGACATTTCAATTAAAGGTAATGGTAAATTATTTACAAAAAACGGGGTTGCTAAATTTGAAAATCTTTCTATCGCAGTCGGCAACCTTCCTCTGATAAATACGGACTTGAATTATTCACCGGATTCTGATGGAACCCTGTCATTAAATATTATTGATCCCCTGCCACTGCTGGAAAAAATAGCAGGCAAACTGCTAGACGAAGTAAAACCCGACTGGGAAAAACAAGGTAAACTGGATCTGTCACTCACACTCCGCAAAATAAAAACCAAACCGGAATCAAGTTTTTTACTTAAATTCAGCGAACTTTCTGTAGCTTCACCAGATGGGCTTTACTTAATAGACAACTTTTCAGGATCTTTAAAATCCACTATTCCCGTCAACAAGCCGCAGATTAAAGCGACTTTAGAGATTAATTCAGGGGAAGCTCTTTTTGACACTTTATATTTAAATCTTAACAAACACCCACTGAAAACAACCCTGACTTCAACCTTGCCAGACAAAAAAGGAAACATTTCTTCCCGAATAAATACGCAATGGGAAAAAATGGGGAATATTACAGCAAAGACGCTGATCAAGAAAACTAAAAACGGACTTAATTATTCAGGGGAAGCAAGTCTGCAAATCCCGGCTTTAGCTGCACCGTTTAAAACTCTTGCGGTTGAACCTTTTTCACTTGGTCAACTTTCCGCAAACGGCACGCTTGCCCTTTTATGTACCTTCAAAGGAACCCCCGAAAAAACAATTCTGACAGGAAACATAAACCTGACAAAAGGTGATTTTAATTCTCCAACTATTACCTCAAAATCAATAACAGCAAATATTCCGTTTTCCGCTTCACTCGGCAAAAATCTACATCCGCAACCCGACAAATATTTAACCGCACCTAAGCAAGGTTTTATAAACATCGGCAACCTTGATGCGGGACAGCTTAAGTTGTCAGACTTCAATATTCCGATAACCCTTTCTTCAAACAAAGCTGTGTTCGGAAACCTAGATAAAATCCCCCTTGGTGGCGGAAAAATTAAACTTTCCGAGCTTGCAGTAAATAATCCTTTTTCCAGCGACTTTGCTCTGCATGGCAAACTAAACGCAAAGGATGTCAATCTGTTGCCTCTTTCGCCCCCGTCTCTACCTGTTGACGGTAAAATAGACGGCAATATCGAGTTCTGGCTGCTTAAAAAACGATTTTCTACACTTGGAAGTTTTTCGGGGGAGGTATACGGCGGCAAAATAAAAATATCAGAGATGTTTGCTGATAATCCTTTTTCAAAATCGCGACAGTACGGGGCAGATTTCAATATTGAAAAACTAAAACTCAAACCGCTCAGTGAAGCTCTTGATATCGGACGAATCACAGGTAGAATGAACCTTGATCTTACAGACCTCGTCATAGCGTACGATCAACCGGCTAAATTTAAGCTTTACGCTATTACAACTCCTGATTCGGACTCTGATCAGGCAATCAGCCTCAAAGCCGTTAATACCTTATCTGTCATCGGAACAGGTTCAGGCCTTACAGGGGTCGGAGTTGGTATGTTTTCACAATTTTTCCAGGAATTCAGTTATGCAGGACTGGGTCTTGAGTGTACTTTAGACCACGATTTATTTAAAATACGAGGCTTGATCAGAGAGGACGGAATCGAGTATATAATAAAGAAGCCACCATTATTCGGTATAAATGTTATTAACAGCAACCCTGAAAACCTCATCAGCTTTTCCGACATGCTGAAAAGATTGAAAAGAATATCAGGGTCGCGCTAAATTCCTTAACAGGAGATAATTATGATCAAAAAAACCGCTCAGGTTTTAACGTTGATGACTCTTTTTGCCTTTGCAGCCTGCGTCACTGTAAACATATATTTTCCGGCAGCGCAGGTCGAAAAAGCGGCTGAAGATATCGTCGATGACATTTACGGGACCGATGCTCAGCAACCCATAAATAACAAAGACAGCTCATCTCTGCCGTCTTTCCTTGCATTCATAACGCCATCTGCCGCACATGCAAAAGACGTTACCGAATCCGACATTGAAGGACTTAAACAGTCCAACTCTGCGATCAGAGGCTTAAAGCAAAATATTGCGGCAGACCACCAGCAGCTTATCCCCTATTACAATGCCGGAAATATAGGCATCAACAAAAGTGGATATCTGGAACTGATAAACAAGAAAGGTTTAAGCCTTCCTGATACTGCAGCAGTCCGCAGATTAATTTCACAGGATAACAACACGAGAAAAAAACTATACGCGGAAGTTGCCGCATCCATGAACATTCCCGGAAGTGAAATTGTGAAAATCACAAATATCTTTACCGAAGTCTGGCAGAAAAAAGCACCCGCCGGATGGTGGATTCAGGATGCGTCAGGCAACTGGAAAAAGAAATAATTTAACTTGATAAGTTTAATTACAAAAAAAACCCCTGAAACTAAAGTTTCAGGGGTTTTAATTTTAATCTTGATCAGGAATTAGAAATTAACGTTTACCTGTTCGGAATCACCATCTCTGGCAGTTATTTCTCCGATTTTCCAAGATTTAATGTCCATGCCATTAAGTCTGTTGATAACGTCTTCTTCTCTGTCACCTTTAACAACCATGATATAACCGATACCACAGTTGAAAATCTGTAACATTTCAGGCCAACTGAGATTGCCCTGTTCTTTCATCCAGTTAAACACAGGAAGAACTTCCCATGTTCCGAAATTAATTTCTGCTGTAACCTGCTGAGGCAGGATTCTAGGCAGATTGTCATAGAAACCGCCGCCGGTAACATGAACCATTCCCTTAACTTCGATTTCGCGGATAATATTGCGTACAGCGTCTGCATAAATTTTAGTCGGAGTGATAAGAGCTTCTCCGATTTTTTGATCCGTACCGGGCAGAAGATCATCTGCGGCAAGGCCGGATTCATCATACAGTTTGCGAACCAGAGAGTATCCGTTTGAATGGACACCTGAGGAAGCAAGGCCGATGATTGAATCACCGATTGTAATGGAAGAACCATCAACAATATTTGCGTTATCAACCATACCGACGCAGAAGCCGGACAGGTCATATTCGCCATCGGCATAAAATCCGGGCATTTCTGCAGTTTCTCCGCCAAGCAGAGCACAGGATGACATTTTACAACCTTCAACTATTCCGGAAAGAACTGTTTCAGCTACGCCTACTTCCAGTTTTCCTGTTGCAAAATAATCAAGGAAAAACAAAGGCTTTGCGCCCTGTACCAATATGTCATTCACGCTCATAGCGACAAGATCAATACCGATGGTATCGTGTTTGTCTAGCGCGAAAGCCAGTTTTAATTTAGTACCCACGCCATCGGTACCTGCTACAAGAACAGGCTCTTCCATTTGAGTCAGGTCAAGCTTGAAAAGCCCGCCGAAACCACCGATATCCGTGACTACACCTTTGGTAAAAGTGGAACCCACCATACCTTTAATGCGACCTATAAAATCATTTGCCGCGTCGATATTAACACCGGCGGCCTTGTAAGCATCAGAACGACTTGCCATATATTTATCTCCTAACAATCTCTAAGAATGGACTGTATATGCTGAAATCGATAAGAGTTCAAGGCGCATCATTGCACCTTTTGTCGATAGTAAAACCGATAAGGTCCGCTGCTTGCATTCATTTATACTACCTGACGGAGGAGCAGAATCATTCACTATATTAAAAAAATAGATAATGATTAGCTGTAAAAACTCAAAAGATACGAATGGTTAACATGTTCTACTCTTTTAGTTTTCGGAGTAACTAAGAAGGTGCCAAATTCTGAACAGTCTGGTACAGTATGACACGGAGAAATATCATGTACAAGAAAACTTTAATATTCGGATTTATTATTTTTGGACTTATTTTCTCAACCCCTGCTTTGGCTGGAACTAAATTTATTAATAAGGACACTGCCAAAGACCGCGAAAATATACGCATGGGAACAAGACAAGACAACAATGAAATCTCAATTGAGACCGGAAACAAGTCTAATATAATGAGCACCAGACCAAAAGAAAAGGATGAAAAGGACACGCCGAACATAGGCCCTATTCTTATTGTCCCCGAAATTAAAAGATAAGGACTCCCAAAAATGCTACACCCTGCACGACTATGGAAAGAATTGAAAAACGGAAAAGTCCAATGCCGTCTCTGTAATCATTTTTGTATTATAGAGCCTGACGAACATGGAATATGCGGAGTCCGGCAGAACATTGACGGTTCGTTGATGACAAAAACATACGACTTGGTCGCAGCAATCAACATTGACCCCGTTGAAAAAAAACCGCTCTACCATTTTCTGCCCGGCACCACTACTTTTTCACTAGGAACGCAGGGTTGTAATTTCGGCTGTGAATTCTGCCAGAATGCCTCGTTATCACAACACCCAAAATCGGGCCGCGAGGTAACCGGACAGAAAGTAACGCCCGAAACACTGGTTGAGCTTGCTATATCCCACAAATGTAAATCCATATCCTACACCTATTCAGAACCGACTATATTTTTTGAGCTTATGCAGGACACTGCAAAACTTGCTCACGATCACGGTTTAAAAAACATCATGGTTTCAAACGGATTTCAGAGTCCTGAATGTCTCGAAGAACTCGCCCCCTTAATTGATGCTGCCAACATTGATCTAAAAAGTTTCAACAACACGTTTTATAAGGAAATCTGCAAAGGCAAACTGAACCCTGTACTCGAAACGCTCAAGCACATTAAAAAACTGGGCTGGTGGCTGGAAGTAACAACCCTGCTCATTCCCGGCAAAAATGATGAGATCTCTGAACTGAAACAACTGGCAAACTTCATAGCGACAGAACTTGGCGAAGAAGTCCCTTGGCACCTATCCCGCTTCCATCCTGACTATATGATGCAGGATTGTCCGGTTACCCCCATGACATCTCTGACCCTTGCCCGACAAGCAGGGAACGACGCAGGACTTAAGTATGTATATATAGGTAATGTTCCCGGAAATGAGTTTTCCTCAACGTTCTGTCCGTCCTGCAACAAAGAAATTATCCGCAGGTTAGGCTTTTCAATGGAAAACATGGGAGTGGATCATGGCATGTGTAAATACTGCGGATGCCACGCAAATGGGGTTTTTGAGAACAAGTCCAATTAATCGTAAAATAAATTAAAAACAATAAACACTTGAAAACAAACAATAAAACCTAAAAGACTTAAATTTATTTTCATTTTTATTAAATTAACACTTGCCAAGCACATACGTTTCAACTATCCCCTTTTCTGTGCACAGCGCTAGTGCAGCAAATTATATCAGTCGGGGCGTGGCGCAGTTTGGTAGCGCGCCTGCTTTGGGAGCAGGATGCCGGGAGTTCGAATCTCTTCGCCCCGACCACAGAGAATACAAGGGTTAACTATTTATTTAGTTAACCCTTTTTCTTTTGGGGAAAATTTGGTGGGGAATATTTTGTGAATTGGAGCGGATGTGGGGTGGTTCTTTTGATGGACAGAGAACATTGGAGAACTACAAAATTTAAATTTCTAATAATTCGTTAAGCAAATTCTCTAAAAATTCATTCCTACATTGATCGAAATTGTTCTGACAATAAATATATTCTCTGAAATCCATCTCTCGATGTTCTTTCGTAATTACTTTGTTCTTTAAAAAAGAAAACAAATTCTTCCCATATCCCCCTATAAGATATTCGAAATCATCTATTGAAATAGCTTGGAAATCAAAATTATCAGGAACAAAACCAAGATTATCTTTCAGTATTTCTTCAGAACAATCTTTTATAAATGAATTTAAAAAATATCCACTATCGTAGGTAACTATTAATCTTTGAATTTTACATTGTTTAAAACGAGACAATTTAATATCAGTACTACTTTTTATAGCTTCTTCAAATTTATACAACTGAATAGCAGCTTTTCCAATGGTTTGTTTTAAATCTTTTTTGACAGTAGCATATTCTCCAAATTGTTTTGCATTCAAATATAATATAGGGTGCTTAACTTCAATAACAACTAATTTATCTCCATCCAACAGCAACCAATCAGGAGAATCATTAGTTTTATCATACTTAAATTCAGGAAGTACTTGATGCTCAGGAACTGTTCTTTTCAATAATTCGCCTACATAATCTTGAAAAACATATCCAAACGATGTTCTAAAAGGATTCTCCTTCTTCTTTCCTCTATAGCGTTCAGCCAAATCAAAAAAAAGGCCATTGGTAACTCGATACAGCAATAGATCTGGAACTGGCACTAAGTATGGCTTAACATCAAGCTCATATGGTCTTTTTTGCGAAATGATAAGAGGAAACTTTAAAAGAGGATTAAACGAATACTTTTCATACCCAGCACGTATTTCTTTGCATTCATTCCTAAAGGTTTCATAGTCACAGGATACAAATTTAAAAAACAAATTTTGATTTTCATCATCAAATAATGAAACATTAGAATCTTTATATTTGAGAACATGTCCATTCTTTGATCTAGTATGAAATTCGCAGGCCATATAAAGCAAATCTTCTAACTTTAGCCCTGTTATTTCTTTGATGTCATTTTTAAGGTCTATAGTTACTTTATTACATTTTCCCCACAGCTTTGAATATAAAAGATATGTTCTTGGAATGGCATACACAGTTGGACGTGCATAATCCCAACACACTGCCCCATAACGTAATAAATAAGCTACTCCATCACCATCTTCTAACAGAGGATCTTTAAGACTCAAGTAACTCTGCACTACATTTAATAGCCCGTTATCATCAAGACTTTTTGTGCGATGATCATTACAGTGTTTTATTAACACCATTGAAACATAAGCTAAGATACTATTAACATTAGTAGATTTTGATAAATGGTATGATTTTTTTCCAATCCAGTTCAAAGATTCAAATATATTATATCTTCTAAGCTGGTCGACTAAATCTTGATATACATATTCTTCACCTGATTCATTACCAAAAATTAAAACTTCCTTTCCAGCTATACTAACACTTGATTTCATATCGTTCATTGACAATTGCTCTCAGCATATTGATTAAAGATTTTGTCACAATAAACCCATCAATGACTTTGTCAATAATCACAAAGGTAATCAAAACACCCAAAAACCACTCCGTTAAACACTACTTATACAGATCACCCATAAAAAAATTCTTCTCCTCTTCCCTTCCAAGCTCTCCCTTCGTCTTCGGCAAAACTTCATAATTTAATCTATCTAATACCAAACCCGCAATTCAAAACCACTATTCAAAACTTTCATTCCTTCAAAACCCTATAAACAATGTAAAAAAAAGCTTGCCAAGCACATACGTTTCAACTATTCCCTCTTTTGTGCACAGCGCTAGTGCAGCAAATTATATCAGTCGGGGCGTGGCGCAGTTTGGTAGCGCGCCTGCTTTGGGAGCAGGATGCCGGGAGTTCGAATCTCTTCGCCCCGACCATAGAAATTTAAGGGTTAACTAATTATTTAGTTAACCCTTTTTCTTTTGGGGAATGTTCAAGTCCCTTCGACCCCGCAACTTTTTTTAAAAAGGATATCAATCGTTTAGATTGGTATCCTTTTTCTTATTTGAAGATCGGACAACACACCCACTGGTCAATGTTGTTTCTTGAAGTTTCAGTCGTTCATGTTATGTATGTTATGAAAAACAGAAACCTAGAGGAATACATATATGAATTGCCCTAAAAGATCGGAAACAGCATTGCTTCAGACTCTGACAAGAAGCTACCCAGAATTACTGGGAGTGGAAAAAAGGGATTTAAGACTTGAGGATATTGATCCGGATGTTAATTATCGCATAGAACCTGAATGTGAATATGACCCGGACGCAAAAGCTGATCTGGTTATCAAAAACGCGTGTTTAAATGATGGACGTAAAGCGAATATAGCAATTGCAGGAAACATTATTACCAGAGTCGGTTCAGCTGATGAAATTGATCAGGTTATAGGTTCTACAACCAAGATTCTGGATGCAAAAGGCAATTCTGTGTCACCCGGTTTTGTCGATTCTCATCTGCACCTTGATGTCGCTATGCAACGGCTCGGAACTTTAACCATTGAAGATGTGGAAACAGCGGCTGATTTCAAGAAACGCCTACGTAAATATGCGAAAGAAAACTCAAGCTCACCAATTCTGTATGTCTTCGGGCTCCATTATTTTGATGATCCCATAATTCCTGCCGAGACCTGTCGCCAGACGCTTGATGAGATAGTCAATGACAAGCCCCTTCTTGTTTTTGCCCACGATATGCATACGGCATGGGCCAACACAAGAGCCGTGGAGGAGGCAGAACTACTGCACAAAATGCCCCCTTACCCGCCTCTGATTAAAGAACTTGGATTGGAACAAAAGATTATCGTTGATTCTAATGGAATTCCCACTGGCGAGTTCAGGGAACCTGATGTTTATTCTTTCCTTGAAGGCCCCTTGCAGGCCAAATATCCCAGTTCTGTTGAGCAGCAGCTTTCCGATTTGGAGGTTGTGTGTAAACAGCTCGCTGGGTACGGCATTACCGGAGTGCATCGCATGGCTTTGGCTCAACCTGCTGAAGATTTATCCTTTCTGCTTTTGCTCCTTGAACTGGAACAACAAGACCGTTTACCGATACGTGTCAGCTCTTCTTTTTCCTCTGTTGCAGACCACAATATGCTGAATGATGTGCTCATCGGCTATGCCGCACGCGACCTTCTCACTAAGGCACGCAAAAAAGAAATAACGGCAGCGCAATTGCACGATCGCCTTTTGGAACTGCTCAAGGATGCTGGAACGGACAGACATGAAAAAGTAAAAAAAATGGCTGCTAAAGGCGGACATGGCGCGAATCATCCAATGATGAACGAGTTAGTAAAAGTTTCTCGGAAATTAACCGACATTATTCATAAAAAACATATAGGGCAGCATGCAAAAAGGGAGAATCCCCACCAAAAGAACAGCATGCCGGAACATATAAAATATCATGCTAAAATTCGGTTGGACACATTAAAAATTTTTATGGATGGAGTTATTGAAAAAGATACCGCCTATCGTCTCGACAAAGACCCGTCGCAAGGCATCCCGGAATTCAATCAGGATGATCTTGACAGGATTCTGGCTTTCGCGGACAGGCTCGGAATTCAGGTTGCGGCTCATTCAATAGGAGACGGGTCGGTTAAATCTATGCTTGATGCCATTTCTAAGGCGCGAAAAATCAATAAAGATATTGATAAAAAACGAGGCGACAGGATTCCGCATCGTGTGGAGCATATTGAAACCTGCAGTCAGGAGGATCTACCAAGATTCGGCAAACTGGATGTGATCGCCTCCATGCAGCCTTTGCATGAAAGAGGCCCAATGACCATGTGGCATACTCTGGTCCCGAAGTCGGAATGGAATACAGCCTTTGCATGGAAAGAAACTTTGGTGGACGACGCAACACTTGTTTTCGGCAGTGACTGGCCCATAGTCTCCTGCGATCCTAGGGCCGGAATCAACCACGCAGTGACCCGTAAACCATGGTATGAAGGGGCCAGAAACCAATCTGTAAGCTTAAATGAAGCTGTTGCCGCTTATACTTCCGGGGCTGCTCTCTCCGAATATTGCCAAAATATAAAAGGAGAAATCAAGTCAGGCATGCTGGCTGATATGGTTATCCTTTCGGGGAATATAAAAAAACTCGAAAAGGAATCTTTCAACTTGGAAATAGAAACTACCATCTGCGATGGAAAAGTTGTGTATATGAAACAGAGCTGAGAAAGTTGCCCCGACCACTAAGGGGAATAGCTGTCATTACCCTCTACAAATTTTCCGAATACTTTCTCCAAACGTTTCACCCAGCCAAAATTCGGCAAGGGTTAACTCATGGACCGGATTCCATATGTAATAAAAAGTATTCTCCGCCCCAAATTCACCAAAAGTTAGGGCTAGTTCTACCAACTTACCAGAAGCAAGGTCTTCGGCAACCAGATGACGTGGTAAAGCAGCCCAGACCTCTCCCGCAAGGACGAGACTATGAATAAGGCGGCTATCTTCACACAGCCAGACCCGATCTCCCAACCGAAAAACATCCGGCAGCCTGGTACCCATAGCCTGCAAATACGGCCGTAGCGTCTCCTCAGAGACATCGCGCATCGTCGCCAACGGGTGTTCAGCAGCAACCACACCGCAAAAAGCTATGTGGGCCAATTGTTTGAAAGACAACCCTGACATAAATATATTGTACACGGGGATATCCACCCCGACATCGGACTCGCCTGCACTCACGCTCTTGTGTACGTCACCCACGGCCCCCAAAATTACTTCCAGTTCAATATTCGGCCAAGCTTGCCTGAACTTGCCCAAAACCTGCGTCGTGATTTCCACAGGCATAAGCTCGTCCAGAGCCACGCGCAACAACGTCTGCTCCCCGAAAACAAGCCTGTCCGCATGACTTGCCAGCCTTTCTGAATAGCGTAACAGTTCACGGGACTGAAAAAGCAAATCTTCACCGTGTGCCGTAAGTGTCGGATATTTTCCACTCCTGTCGAAGAGTTTTACCCCTAGGTCGTCCTCCAGACTGGCAATAGCAGTGCTAACCTGACTCTGCACCTTGCCCAATTTTCGCGCCGCAGCAGAAAACGAACCGGTATCCACCGCAACCACAAACGCTTCCAAATGGTCCAATGAAAATCGCATGCTTCCCCCCTATCCATCTATTTTTAAGATAGATACCATCTTTACCAAACTCAGTAAAAGATTAAAAGATTTAAGAAGAAGCACCAGCTATAAGGAGAATAAACATGCAGGATACAATGCGTTCACCATTCGTTCGGGCCATTCTAACTTTAGTATTCGAGATATCCCTTGTGGTTTTAATGATGCCGGTTATCTCTTTATTAACATGGAAAAATTCAGACATAACCGGAGCGTTCTCGCTAACTTTTTATCTTACGGCCATTCCCATAAATTACATCTATAATTATGTGTTCGATCTAGTGCTCTTGAAAAGAGGAAAACCATTATATGAGCGGAGTGTAAGCCTGCGTATATTCCACGCCCTGCTTTTTGAAGCTATACTGTTGCCCATTCAGATACCATTAGCCATGAACATGCTCGATTTAAGCTTCGGAAAAGCTTTAACATTGGGCCTGTCTTTAGCCGCTGTAGTGTCTGTGTATAACTTTTTATCAAACAAGGCTTTCGACACGCATCTGTAAATGTAAAGAATCTAAACGTTAAAGGTAATAACAATGCGGACATGCAAAGACAGACTTCGGCATACAATTTTGTTCGAAATACTGCTCATTTTAATTATCGGACCTATGCTCTCAATTATCTTGGAACAGCCCTTACACACCATGGGTGCTCTTACAATAATACTGAGTCTCATAGCCATGGTTATCAATTATATATACAACTTAGCTTTTGACCATTCACTGAAACAACTTGGAAAATCTGTTCATAAAAGAAGCAAAAGACTCAGAGTACTGCACTCAATCCTTTTCGAGCTTGTCCTGTTTATCTTTTCAGTCCCAATCGTTATGAACTTCATGGGCTATACCTTCATGGAAGCATTCATACTGGATATAGGATTCATCATTATGGTCCCTGTTTACGCATTCTTTTTTAACATATTGTATGACAATGCATTCCCCATTGTTTCCATCCAATAAGGAAAAATCGCAAAAAAAACCCGGCCTCTCATTATGAGAAGCCGGGGTATATTAGGTTAGGTGTCGTTCCCATCAATCTCATGGATGCGAATCTTATTGCTACGTGGAAATTCTCGCTTAACAAGTTTTTTGAGCAACTTTTTCAGCCCCTTGAAGTCCGTCGTAAAACTCTCTTTATCAAATCCATCCTGAGTAACAAAAAACGAGTCCTCGCCTGTGCGCATAATCACCACGGAGCGGTCCCGCTTGTAAGTGAGCATTTTCAGCCCGCGCCCCATCTGAATTTTCTTGAGCTTACGCATAATAGTTTCTATGGCGGAGGTCTTGTCGATCATGCGAACAATGATATGCTGGCCAGCTCCCACTGGTCAATGTTGTTCCTTGAAGTTTCAGTCGTCCATGTTATGTATGTTATGAAAAACAGAAACCTGAAGTGGAGATGTAAACCTCCCGAGGGCTGTTTCTTTTGCTTCTTGACTATGTTATAAATTATTCAGAAATCTACCACCCAATTATACCATAGAATCGTTACCCCGACTTGCACAGTAGAACCGTATGATAAAAAAACAAGCGGCGAAGATATGATGCAAAATGCATATTTCAAATATATTTACTTTTTATTTGCTTTTTTTATTCTATTGAGCTCTGCGAAAGCGTCATTTGGAGCATATCCTGAACAGATTATCCACGTAAAAGATATTGAAATTGAAGCTATCAAAAAGAAAATTCAGCTTTCTGAAGCCGAAATAGCATGGCTTAACCTGAATCTGAATGTAATCGTACGCGTTGGAGATTGGCCCCCATTTATGATGGCTGAAAATGAAGTTTCAGGAATAGCCATAGACTACCTCGCTATTATAGCTAAAGTACACGGTATTAAATTCAAATATATCACTCAAAAAGATATTTCATGGCCCAACACTCTAAAAGCCATTCGGGAACGAAGCGGTGTAGATATTATCCCTGCTATTCAGCCTACAGCTGAACGCAGAAAATATATGGATTTCAGTAAGCCATACCAAACTTTACCTTGGGTCATTGTAACGCGTAGCGATTCAAATTTTGTTGGTGGTTTAGAAGATCTCAAAACAAAAAGGATTTCTGTGCAAGAACGATTCATCTTGCAAAAACAGATCGAAAAAAAATACCCCGGTTTCAATCTCAATATAGTAAAAACCAGTACTCCGACGTTGGACTCTCTTAAAGAGGTGGCTACCGGAGAATCATACGCTACCATCAATGCTCTTCCTGTGGTTGTCTATTTTATCCGGCATTATGGACTTTCAAATCTTAAAGTGGCAGCCCCGGCAAAATTCCAAGATCTTGAGTTGGCTATGGGAATTCGCAATGATTGGCCCGAACTGGCTTCAATCATTTCAAAAACAATTCAAGCCATGTCTCAAAAAGATGTAGGGGCAATACAAAATGCATGGCTCTCAGTCCAATATGAACAAGGTTTCAACCCTAATAAAGTCATACGCTGGACACTTTTAGGTGTGGCGTTGTTTGTTGGTATTGTTGTCTTGTTCTCGACAATTAATCAGACACTTAAAAGACAGGTCAAACAACGCACTAAAGCCCTTGAAGCAGAATTAGAGGAACGAAAACGCATCCAACAGCATCTTAAAAACAGCGAAGAACGGTATGATTTGGCCCTGCGCGCTGTAAGTGATGGACTTTGGGATTGGGATTTAAAAACAAACAATGTTTTTTTTAGCCCTCGATACTTTGAAATGTTGGGTTATGAATCTAATGAGCTACCCCAAACCTATGAAACATGGACCAAGCTTTTACACCCTGAGGATAAAAAGAGAGCTGAAAAAATTTTATCAGTATACTTAAAAAAAATATCTGAAAATGACCAAAATGCTCCTTTTTCGATGGAATTTAGAATGAAGGCGAAAGATGGAGAATGGAAGTGGATTTTATCTCGCGGCAAAGTGCCTATTCGCACACAAAATGGAACTCCCCTAAGATTAATCGGCACACACATTGATATAACCGAACGAAAAAAGACCGAAAAAATAATGGTTCAGACTGAGAAGATGATGTCAGTCGGAGGCCTCGCGGCTGGTATGGCGCATGAAATCAACAACCCTCTTGCAGGAATACTGGGCGCTGTTCAAAATATTCAAAACCGTATTTATAAAGATATTAAAAAAAACATCTCTACGGCAAAAGAATGCGACACTGACATAGAAAGCATTAGAAAATATTTTGCTCTGCGTGGAATTACCCCAATGCTTGAAAACATCCAAACCGCAGGTTTCCGGGCGTCAACAATAGTACAGAATATGCTCCAATTCAGCCGGAAGAGTAACCTTAATTTTGAGATCCATGACTTAGCTATACTTTTAGACAAAACAATAGAATTAGCCGCTAGCGATTATAACTTAAAAAATGATTATGATTTTAAAAAGATTGAAATCAAACGAGAATACGATTCTAAAGTCCCTAAAGTATGTTGCATCAACAATGACGTGCAGCAAGTTTTTTTGAATATCCTTAAAAATGGTGCAGAAGCGATGGCCGAAAAAGACTATAAAGGGGCATCCCCCATGTTCGTGCTCAGAATTAAAAATGGAAAAGAGGAAGTTATCGTTGAACTTGAAGATAACGGACCGGGCATGACAGAAAGCACAAGAAAAAGAGTCTTCGATCCATTTTACACAACAAAATCTGTTGGAAAAGGAACAGGACTGGGGCTGTCAGTTTCATATTTCATTATAACCGAACAACATAATGGAATTATGGAAGTTGAATCAACTCTCGGGATGAACACCCGATTCACCATCAAGTTACCAGTAGAAGGTTCACACTGCCCCCGCAGCAAGACATAAAAAAACACCCCGCCCCCTCATTACGAGAAGACGGGGCATATTTGATACTGAATGCCTTAAATTATTCGTCTTATTTAAAGGCCATAGTCGCTTTGACGGCTTTCTGCCAACCTTCGTAAAGCTTGCCGGACTCTTCTGCTTCCATTTTAGGAGCGAATTCACGGTCAACACCGAAGTTCTTTACAATGTCATTCTTATCTTCCCAGAATCCAACAGCCAGACCGGCAAGATATGCTGCTCCAAGAGCAGTAGTCTCAATGCACATAGGACGTTCTACGGGAGTTCCAAGCACATCGGCCTGAATCTGTAGAATGAGGTCATTGGCTACAGCGCCGCCATCAACGCGAAGCTTTTCAAGTTTGATGCCGGAATCAGCTTCCATGGCGGAAAGAACGTCTTTAGTCTGATAACAAAGCGATTCAAGAGTTGCGCGGACAAAATGTTCTTTAGTGGTTGCGCGAGTCAAACCAAAAACGGCTCCGCGAACCTCTGAATCCCAGTAAGGAGCGCCCAGACCGACAAAAGCCGGAACGAGGTAAACACCATCAGAACTAGATACACGAGTAGCGTAAAGCTCACTGTCTTTTGCTTCCCTGAACATCCGCATACCGTCGCGCAGCCACTGAACAGCTGAACCGGCGACGAAGATGGAACCTTCAAGAGCATATTCAACCTTACCGTCAACACCCCACGCAATTGTGGTGAGCAGACCGTTTTTGGAAGGAACAGCTTTTTCTCCGGTATTCATGAGCATGAAACAACCGGTTCCGTATGTGTTTTTCGCCATACCTTCGCTAAAACAAGCCTGCCCGAAAAGAGCCGCTTGCTGATCGCCAGCCATGCCGGAGATAGGTACTTCCAAACCCTGAAACTTTTCTTTTTTTGTCGTTCCGTAAACTTCCGAAGAAGGTCTTACTTCCGGCAGCATGGAAGCAGGAACTGTGAGGTGTTTTAAAAGTTCCTCGTCCCACTTGAGATCATGGATATTATACATGAGAGTTCTGGACGCGTTGGTGTAATCAGTTACGTGAACTTTACCACCTGTCAGTTTCCAGAGAAGCCATGTGTCGATGGTTCCGAAAAGCAAATCACCATTTTCAGCTTTTGCACGGGCTCCATCTACGTTGTCGAGAATCCATTTAACTTTAGTTCCTGAGAAATAGGCATCAATGAGCAGCCCTGTTTTCTCCCTGAACATAGGGTCGAGACCTTTTTCTTTAAGCTCATTACAAATATCCATTGTCTGACGAGACTGCCATACAATAGCATTATACACAGGTTTACCGGTTGTCTTGTCCCAGACAACTGTGGTTTCACGCTGATTAGTTATACCGATAGTCGCGATATCAGAACCGGAAATGTCAGGATGGGCTAAAGCCTCCGCTACTACAGACTGTACAGAGGACCATATTTCCATTGCATCATGTTCAACCCAACCGGATTTTGGAAATATCTGGGTAAATTCTTTTTGAGTTACGTTAACAACATCGCCCTTCTTGTTAAAAACAATGGCGCGAGAGCTGGTTGTCCCCTGATCAATAGAAAGAACGTACTTTTTAGTCATTTTAAATTTCCCCTTTGTAAATAGTACTTACGGATCGAGAGCTCTATTAAGCTAAGCCTGAAACTTAACCGATAAGAGTTTTGTACAGCATGGCACCGGCAACGCCGCCACAAATAGGAGCAACGATGGGCACCCAGGCATAACCCCAGTTACTGCCGCCCTTACCGGGGATAGGAAGCAACATGTGTGCAATTCTAGGAGCAAGGTCACGAGCAGGATTGATAGCATAACCGGTAGGTCCACCCAGAGAAAGACCGATCGCCATAATTAAGAAACCGATTACAAGAGGATTAAGGCCCTGACTGAATTCATTGGCGCCGATCCCCAAAAGAAGGAACAGCAGACAGGCAGTGCCTATAAATTCGCACAGAAAATTTTGAATTGTACATGGGATTGCAGGCCCGGTGGCGAAAACAGCCAATTTAAGTTCCGGGTCTTTAGTAGGCTCCCAGTGGCATTGGTAAACAAAGTAGCATAAAACAGCTCCGAGAAAACCACCCGTCATCTGCCCTGCAATGTAAACCGGAACATTGGCCCAAGGAAAAGCTCCAATGGAAGCTAACCCGATTGTGACAGCAGGATTAATGTGAGCACCTGAATGTTTCCCCGCAACATACACCGCAAATGCTACAGCAAATCCCCACCCCATACTGATTACAATCCAGCCGCCGTTCTGCCCTTTCGATTTTTCCAAAAGAACGTTAGCAACAACCCCGCACCCGAAAAGAGTCAAAATCATGGTTCCAATCATCTCACTTAAAAAGAAATTCATAATCCACTCCCACATTCCTTAAAACAAGTTAAGCCAAAAGCGTCCCCGTTCGGAAACGAAAGCCTCTACATGCATCATTCCTTTATAACGTTAGCCACCCTTCTTCCTCTTGTTATTTTGTGAAAAGAAAAAAATCAACAAAAAAATGTTCGAGAATGAAAGAAATACACTTTAATTGTTTTCGGTTTAGTAAAAACATACTTAATTATAAACACTTTCAGTCTGATAAAAAATAAAAACAACAAATAAGGACATCATACGAGCACGCTCTAAGAAATTATTCAGACACAAAAAAATGCCGCCGATCCATATGATCGACGGCACAAATAAATATTAAAGCAACAACAATTCTTTCCGGCGGGAAAGAATATTGTGTTTGAATCTATGATGAAAGCGAGGGACAAGGTTCATATTCGTACCAAGACCTTTTTCCGCAGTCAGGAAAGTTAAATAATCAATTAGGTTACAATATAATTCTTGGATAAAACTGAGAACTCTTCGACCTGCTCTTTAATCCACTCTTCATCCTTACCAAGCTCTCTGGCGATGATTTCAGCGGCCTTGGGGGCTACTTCTGCGGCGGCTTTGGCATTAAGAATCAATGCTCTGGTTCTACGCGAAAGAGCATCAGATACAGTCTGAACCCATTCATTACGAGCTGCCCAGACCACTTCAAGCCAAGAATAGGGAAGATTTTCATGCATTGGTTCGTCAAGCTCTGGAAACTCAGAAGCAAGGCCTTTGATTTCCGCAGCTTCACTTCCGTAAACGTGCATATGGTCGTTGTGGTCAAACTCTTCAGTGTAACCATGCAGCTTCAAATGTTTAGTGGGAGAAGGACGGAAAGAATGCCCGCCCATTGTGATGGCGTTGTCGATACAATCTTCCGCCATATGTCTATAAGTCGTCCACTTACCACCTGCGATGGTAAGTAACTTATTCGGTGATATGGTCAGGTAATGATCCCGGGACAGTGCCGAAGTTTTGCAACCATCACTGCTTGCCGCAATCAAAGGTCTGATTCCCACGAACACACTAAGAACGTCCGATCGCTTAGGAGGTTTGCAGAGATATCTTGCGGAGTGCTCCACTAAAAAGTCGATCTCTTCTTCCAGAGGCTTAGGCTCCATACATACAGAAGAAAGAGGCGTATCCGTTGTTCCGACAACAACCTTTCCATGCCATGGCACAAAGAAAATCACGCGCCCGTCATCAGTCTTGGGGACCATAATTCCGGTCTCGCCGCCGAGAAATTCGCGATCTATTACTATATGAATACCCTGACTGGGCGCGATAAGCTTTTCATGATGGGAATTGTCCATGTTCATGACATCATCAGTGAAAATACCGGTGGCGTTTATGACAGCCTTACCTTTCAGCTCGTAAGACTTGCCGCTGATTTTATCCTCAGCCTGAACTCCGCAAACATATCCGGCAGAATTTTTGACCAGATTGGTGACGCGGGCATAATTCAACGGACAACCGCCCATATCAGCCATTGTCCGCGCGATTGTCAGAGCAAGGCGGGCATCATCAAATTGACCGTCGTGATAGGTCACGCCGCCCTTGAGCTTATTAGACAGAACGCCGGGAATTTCTTTTTTGACTTTATTTGGAGAAAGAATCCGGGAGGAACCGAAGCTGTATTTTCCGGCAAGCATGTCATAGGCTTTCAGGCCGATTCCATAATAAGGAAGGCCCCACCACTTATAATCCGGCACTACAAATTTCTGATTGTAGCACATGTGAGGAGCGTTCTGGCGCAGAATGCCACGTTCACGCAAGGCACCCATAACCAGAGAAATATTACCCTGAGCAAGGTATCTCACTCCGCCGTGTACCATTTTAGTACTACGACTGGAGGTTGCCTCAGCGAAATCACCTTGTTCGAGCAGGAGTACGGAATATCCTCTTGCCGCCGCATCCAGACCGGCACCAAGACCGGTTGCCCCGCCCCCGATGATGATGAAATCCCATACCTTGGAACTGTCTTCCATCTGTTGAATAAAATCTGCACGTTTCATACAACACCCATTTTTTTGGTCCGGCCAATCGTCACCGGATAAAAGTTTGAAATTTTTTACAGCAAATTAGAATCTGATTGTTTTCGTTTCTGATCAAAATGTGACATATTGAAAACAATTATACAAGAAAATGTTTTTATTTTGAAAAGATTATTAAAAACAGAAAGAAAACGAACCCTTATACAGACAAAACGCCATACTTATACCCATCAAAAACTCAAAAGCACATTTAAAGAGACTCAAATCACCCTAAATAAAGCCTCATTACTCTGACAAATGAGCACATTTTAAACAAACATATGAGCAGTACATGTTCACTTTCAATCGTCATACAAAAAAGGGAAATTTACCTTGCCTACACTAAGTTCAATTGCTAAAAACTAGGATAATTTAATATATTTTTTTGCAACAGCACTCCTCAAAACCATAATATTTATCACACATTGCAAGCGCTCTGTTCATATTTGAAAAGAAGGAGACGGTTATTTTGCCTGATACACTTAAAACAAAAAAGCGTAAGAACTTGAAATTTAACTTGAACTCATTATCAAAAAGACAACGTGAAATTTTAGATATTGTCAGTGATCAGGGCTTTGCGCCCATTGAATCACTGGCGCAGCAATTCGAAGTTACACCCCAGACAATCAGGCGCGACATAAATAAACTTTGTGAACACCAGCTTCTACAGCGCTTTCACGGAGGCGCAGGAAGATCATCAAGCGTTGAAAACGTTGACTATAGTGATCGAAGAAATATCCTATATCAGGAAAAAAGACTGATTGCGGAAATGGTTGCCAAACATATTCCAGATCGCGCTTCACTGTTCATAAACCTTGGGACGACTACGGAAGAGGTTGCTAAGACTCTTTCCGATCACAAGGGACTCAAAGTGATCACAAACAATCTCAATGTTGCTTTAATAATGAGCAATAACGACTGTGAAGTCATTGTTGCAGGCGGCATGGTAAGACAGCGTGATAAAGGGATTACAGGGGAAGCGACGGTGGAGTTCATCAAACAGTTTAAGGTGGACTACGGAATCATCGGGGTTTCAGGCATAGACGAAGACGGCACCCTGCTCGACTACGACTATCACGAGGTTCGGGTCGCCCGCGAGATTATCAACAACGCCAGAAATATTTTTCTGGTCACAGACCACACTAAATTCAACCGCAATGCCATGGTCCGCATAGCTGATTTATCCGAAATAGACGCTATATTTACTGATAAAAAACCTTCTATGGCTTTTCAGGATTTAATGAAAAGTAAAGAGGTAGCATTATATGTCACGGAGCCCGGACAAAAAAACGAATAAAACAGATAATAGCTCCCTATTTAAACATATCTACACCACAAACAATTAATTCAAAGGCTTACACCATTAACTCGGCGTAAGCCTTTTTCTTTTACGGTATACGTTGTCATTCCCCATCAAGACGTATACATTTTAACTGTTGGATTCAGCACTATTTATCAACTTCACAAAACAACAATCAAAAAGACTTTCCCTCGCAGGAACAGACTATCAAGAAGGATGTATACATTATGTGGGGAATCTACTCAGCTATTAAAGCCGTCATCCACCGCAAGCGTAAGTGTTGTAAATGCGGTCACAGACAGACAATCAAACCGGCAGATAAAAACAGATCCGTTAAATGTGAAAAATGTGGAAATTGCATTCCTGCATCAAACGATTATTTATAACAACACGAACAACTCTTAAGTCAATTTAACATATCTATTCTAGACCCTGCCCCCCCCCAAAAAAAATATAATTCACTTTCACTCGCTTAACCAAAAAACAAAAAGCTCACAGATGTAATATTTGTGAGCTTTTTACTTTTTTGCAATAACGAAGAGCAGTCTACTTAATGAAGTAAACTAAATAACTACTCCCTGAGATCCTGTGTATGTTTCGCTATTCTGCTCCTGATACGCACGCATTGCCATTCTTGTCAGCGAAGACTGTGCATCTATGCCCCCTCTTTCACCCCCAGCGCCCCGACCGCCTAAACCTTGACCTTCATTTTGACCAAAAACACTTGCAAGACTCTGATCACCATTTTTGAAAGCCTGTCGCAATTCTTCAGTAGAAACGACACCATCTTGATTCAAATCGTATTCGTCATATTCAACATCATCCTCACTTGAAGAGGAGCTTTCAGCACCTCCTGAGCCTCCAGATGCGGCAGAAACCATTGCTTCCATTCCCTCAGGAGGACTCATGGCAGATTTTAGTTCTTCACCGGAAATATTACCGTCGCTATCACTATCAAGCACATTGAACAGATCTTCAGTTAAACCACTTTCTTCCATGCTTATCTGGCTATCACCATCAAGATCCAGCTCATCCATAAACGAATCTAATAAATTTTCCTGCCCGCCCTGATCTTTGCCACCGCCCTGCATCATCGTGCTGAGTTCGCCCATCCGCGCCTTTTCTTCATGGCGCTTTTGCATATCAGCTAAAACTTCTTCTTCTGAAACATTGCTGTCACCATCTGTATCAACAGAGGTAAACATATCTTCGTTCATTCCGGTTTCTTCCAGACTAAGCAAACCGTTTCCGTCACTGTCTTTTTTTTCAAATACCGAGCTTACAAAATCTTCCTTACTCCCGCCCTCACGCGTTCCCCGCATCTGGGCCATCATATCGGGCGACATACTCGAATTCATATAGCTACCAACACCAGAAATACTCATGTCCGTCCTCCTTGCTCATGTTTGAAGATGAAGTACGGGAAAAAAGCTCCATACTTTTCCATGAACAAGAGTTCAGCAATATATGCCCCACATTTTGTTAAGAAAAGTTAAGAAAAATAAAGCGAGATTTAAGCGTAAAAAAAGGGTGTCTCACATCAAATGAGAACACCCTGCTATCATTATATTTTAATCAAAAATACGGATTTATCTTTACGGTTAATTAAAATTTAAAAACTCAAATATTTCACCGCAAACATCTTCTGACATGTCTAACTGAGTCTTCGAAGCGGCATTAATTACCTAAACTAAAAGCAACGGCTCAATATATAGACAAGTCTAGACCCACATCGAAAGTTATGATTAAATATAAAAGGATAAAAAAGTTGTTCATACATCAACAAGTGATGATGCGAGCCCGTTTTTTGCAAGATATTACCTTTTAAACAGGTTAAACATAATAAGTTATGGATACAGAAATAGACAATACACACGCCACCGAACCGCGAATCAATACCCTATGGCTGCCCATACTTATCGGCGTACTCCTTTTTTCTCTAGTTCTTGTTTTCTGGTGGACACTCAGAGAGGAAGATTTATCTAATCAGCATAATATGGTTATGCAATATACCGAAAAACTTTCGGCAAATATTCAAGCTGATATTCGTTCCCGAGTTCCTGCTTTGCAACGCATTGTTAATCGATGGGAATTCAGCGGGGGAACACCTGAAGCCAGTTTTATTAATGATGCAGGACATTATATTAACGATTGGCCGGGCTTTCAGGCTATTGGATGGGTCGACAAAACCCTGCATGTAAAATGGATCGTTCCTTTAGCAGGAAACGAGAAGGCTGTGGGCATAGATCTAGGTTTTGAAAAAAATCGGAGAACTGCACTTGAACAAGCTAAAAACGCGAGAACGCCTACAATGTCTAAATCTCTTGATTTAGTACAAGGCGGCAAAGGTTTTATCATCTATTTTCCTATTTATATTAAACAAAATTTCGATGGATTCCTCTCGGTCGTTTTTCGAATCAAACCGTGGTTAAATCACGTTTTCCTAACAGACGATACACCCAATGACCTTAGTGATTTCAAAATATGCGTCGATATAGACGGTACTACTGTTTACAGTCAAAAAGGGTGGGACATGTTGCAGGCTACCCCCTTCGATGCAACCACATCGACCATTGTTATGGGACACAAAGTAACAATCTCATGCCGCCCTACTCAATTTTTCTTTGATCACCACAACAATCTTCACCCAGCAATCGCACTATTGGTTGGCTCTATCTTAACAATTTTAATTTCATTCATTGTTCATCTATTTCAAAAAACATCATCAGAGGCGTGGAGAACTTATTCCACTCAAAAAACACTGAAATTCGAAATTCAAAATCATGAAAAAACAACAAGAAATCTTCAACACGCATCTGCCCGCCTTACTCTGGCTGCAAAAGCCGGAAAGATAGGTATATGGGAATGGGATGTCACAACAAATACGCTAACATGGAATGAGCGAATGTATGAGCTGTATGATGTTCCAACGGACATCAACCCAAGTTATGAAACATGGAGCAGCGCTCTTCACACCGAGGACGCAGAAGAAGCCGAAGCCAAACTTAAGGCTGCCGTCGAAGGAAAGGGTACTTTCGATACCGAGTTCCGAATCATTACTTCCGACGGAGGAATCAAATATATTCATGCCGCCGCAAAGGCTGAGCGCGACGCAAAAAATAATCCCTTACGAATGACCGGGGTAAACTGGGACGTAACTGATCAGAAAAATACTGAAGAACAAATACGCCACATGGCAACACACGATGTTTTGACTGGGTTGCCAACCTTAAAACTAGCCAAAGACCGCGTTGGAATGGCCTTTGCCATAGCGACACGCAAGGAATTGATGACGGCTGTAATGTTCGTGGACCTCGACGGCTTTAAAAATGTCAACGACACACTGGGGCATGATGCGGGTGATATGGTTCTGAAAGAAACAGCGACGAGATTACTTTCCTGCGTACGAAAGGTTGATACAGTAGCTCGAATCGGCGGAGATGAATTTCTGATCGTATTAAATGAGTTGAACTCAAAAAACGACATGGAACAGATTGCTGAAAAAATAGTTAAATCCATTGCAATGCCGTTTGTTCACGAAGACAAACAAGTCACCGTCGGCGCCAGTGTAGGAATCGCAGTATGCTCTGCATCCTGTGCAAAAAATGATGTTGAAAAACTCATCAAACAAGCTGACGAAGCCATGTACTCGATTAAAAAGACCGGGAAAAACGGCTACGCGTTTGCGGAAAATGATTATACGGACAAAAATTTTTAAAGCTTATACCGTTCATTCTCAATACAAAAAAATCCACTTCTTACACACGCTTGTTAATCCACATCAAAAATTATAGAACAGCGACCTAAACCCTGAAAAGCAACATGACTAATATTCAAGGAAAAACGCTGTGATCGAATACATATATACTTTGCCTGTAGAACCCTTTCTGTTTTTAGCTGGATTAATTGTCGGCACCATCATAGCAATGCTTGTTCATTCTCACCGGATGACACTGGCTAACCTCCGCGCTCAAAACCAGCAGGCTCAACTGGAAGAACGGCTGAAACGTATCCCAGAACTGAGTCTGGAATTAGCTGAAGCTCAAGACGAAATATCTGAGCTTAACCATGATCTTGCAGATCTGCGTGAAAAAAACGGATCAACCGGATCAACAATCAGCGCACAGCTGCTCCAAATCAGCAGAGCAGATAAATCTATTGAAGATCTTAGAGTTGAACGAAACAAATTTTCTGAAGACAGACAAATACTTTTAAGTAGACTTACAAAAATTAAAACCGAACTTGATAATGAACGGAAGCAAAGCAGTGAAAAACTCATTCTGTTAACCGAAGCGAAAGAAGAACTTTCCAACCAGTTCAAAACTCTCGCAAATGAAATTCTCGAAGAAAAATCCAAAAAATTCACTGAACAAAATCAGACAAATCTAACCCAGCTTCTAACTCCTTTGAAAACAAAGCTTGGTGATTTTCAGGGTAAAGTTGAAGAAGTCTATTTTCAGGAAAGTAAAGACCGAAGTGCCCTGTCTGAACAGGTAAAACAATTGATGGATCTTAACCGTCAACTGTCATCGGACGCTCATAACTTGACCAAAGCCCTGAAAGGACAGTCCAAAACGCAGGGAAACTGGGGTGAACTGATTTTAGAACGAGTCCTCGAAATGTCGGGACTGCGTAAAGGACAGGAATATGATGTTCAGGAAAACCACACCAGAAATGACGGTTCACGGGCACAACCTGATGTTGTTATTCACCTGCCCGACAGCAGACATCTCATAGTTGATGCAAAAGTATCACTCAATGCCTACAATGATTACGTTAACGCTGAAGATGACAACAAACGAAAGGACGCTGTTAAACGTCATCTGGAATCCATGCGCTCTCACATCAAAGGATTATCAGGCAAAAACTATCAGTTACTATACGGCTTGGAATCCTTGGATTTTGTGATAATGTTTGTACCGATTGAATCGGCTTTCATTCTCGGCAGCACTCAGGATGCAACCTTATGGCAGGACGCGTGGAATAAAAACGTACTGATCGTCAGCCCAAGCACTCTGCTCTTCGTTATCCGCACTGTCGCGCACTTGTGGCGGCAGGAGCAGCAAAGCCGGAACGCTCAGGAAATTGCCCACCGGGGAGCTGAACTATATAATAAATTTGTCGGTTTTGTAGAAGATCTTACAAAGGTTGGAGAGCGTTTAAATCAAGCGCAAAATGCATACGATAACGCTTTCAACAAACTGACTTCGGGGAAAGGAAATATCATTAGGCAAACTGAGCTTCTGAAAGAACTTGGCGTAAAACCCAAAAAAACATTACCGGCCGATATTGTCAGCCTTGCTTTAGAAGATTCGCAATGTACCCCTCAAACAGAAATTACCATTCCATCCCCCAACTAATCTCAAACTTTATAATTAATTAAAATATAACACAGTTAATCAACCTTCTTCATAAAAACGTTGACTTATACGAAAGTATTCAATAATTATTTTTCTCCGAGTCGGGATGTAGCGCAGCCTGGTAGCGCACTTGAATGGGGTTCAAGGGGTCGGAGGTTCAAATCCTCTCATCCCGACCAAGAAATTTTAAGGTCTTACGATTAATCATCGTAGGACCTTTTTTTTGCGCTTTTTTCATTCCAATTAAAAAAAGTAAAACCCCGCTCCTAAAAGAAGCGGGGTTTCATTATTGATCAAGTATTCCGGATTTGCATAAATGCTAATCGGAAGCACCTTCTGTTTGGACCAGCCCCTGTGGTTCTTTAGTTTTAAAGAATACGGGAATATCTGTACGGCCCAAGATGTTGGCACGAAGCTCAGCTTCAGGCAGCTTTGCCCATTCGGACTTGTTAGAGAAATAAAAGAACACGCCCATACCAGTCCAAGCCACCATGCACCAGCGGGAAGCTTCACCGATACAAGCTGGAGAACCGGGAATAAGCAACAGACCAATACACAGCAAAGCGGTAATTGTTCCCATTATACAACAGAACATGCGCATGGATCTATCTTCCACGGCAGGACTGCCGAGCAGAACGCGACGGGCTGCGAGACAGGAGAAAAGATAACCGATACCTGTTCCCACGGAACTCATATCAACAATCCAGACAACCACAGAGCGACCGGCAAAAGGAGTCAGCAAAACAATAGCGATAGTGAACAGAATCGCTTTGTAAGGTGAACGGTATACGGGATGAATATCACCGAACCATGCAGGCAGAATGCGACCGCGAGCCATGCTGAGAAGTAAACGGGAAGTGGCGATATAAAAACCATTGATTCCAGTACAGACAGCTCCCATAACAGCGCAGGCAAGCACGACAGCACCCATTTTACCGAAGGCCATAGATGCTACTTCACCAGTTGCCCATGCAGTACCACCGCTGGCGCGCATGACATCCATCTTTGCAAGCATTTCAGGATAAGGAATGGCAATACCGACAGCAAGAGTAACAAGACTGTAGAGAACAACACCGCAGAGAATAGCGACGATCATTATGTTACGCGCACGCTCCGGTTTAAATGTAAATTCTTCGGCAGCCTGCGGGACTGTATCGAAACCAGCAAAAAGGAAGGGGGAAATAGCAAAAATAGTAAGGACACAGGATAATGTAGTGCGGTGTTCTGCGAACAGCGGATACAAATTACCAATTTGAGCAGTCTCAAGCGAAGCCGACCCAGTGAACAAGGCTACAATGCCGAGGGTGAGCAACACGGTGAGAACAACCTGAAATTTACCGGCAAAACTGGTGCCGCGGTAGTTCATCCATCCGAATAGGAGGGTTGCTGTAGTCATGAGGAGAACCTCACCCGTATAAACTTCCCATCCGGCGATGAAGTAAAGCGATCCGAATTCAAAAACACCCGGGAAAAGAAAACGAAAGATAAGTGCCAATGCAGCTACATCAATACCAATGATGGCAACATATCCAAGAACAAGAGCCCAACCACAGACAAAAGCAGCCGTGGGTCCATACCCCACATAGGCATAGGCAAAAGCTCCACCGGCAACAGGGGCGTATTTAATCATATAACTATAACAAACAGCCACAAAACAAATGAGAATTGCACCTACGACAAAACCGATCAAGGTGCCGAGAATACCGGCCTGCGGCAAAAACATGTCTCCGGGCAGCACAAAACATCCCCACCCGACAATGGACCCCAAAGCCAGTGCCCAAACCTGTGACGGCGAAAGCGATTTATTCAATTTCAACTGTTCTTTTGACATTACCTTTCTCTTTTATTTAATGAATTCTAGGCAGATATCCCCGGATTTCCCGGACAGACTTACAGAAAGCACTCACTCCTATATTTCAGAGCAATGATGCTTTTCTACAACCCTTCTGCCATATGGCGTTATCCCTTATTACGTCGAGACATCAAAAGGTCATACTCCTCCAAGCAACCACACCATGCGGCAACTGACCTTTCTTTGACTGTAGAGAGGTGAACGAAACCTCTGCACCCTTCAGCACTTCAGTTGAAAGCAGCTTTGCCAGCTACTGCCTCGATATAAAGCAAATAGGATGCCAGTTAGTGAATTTATTCACCATTGCCATATCTCATTAAAAATAAAGAGTTTTTTATAACTGAACCTAAAAGTACAAATGTATAGTTAAAAAATATGTATCTTTTTCTTAAAAAATTTTTCTTTTTTGATTCTTTTTTTTTGTACGAAACAGACACAGTAGTTGGTACCAAAAAAAACAAAAAAACACACACATGATATTTATCAATTATATTAGACAAATACGAAATAAAAGAAATCTCCTACCTTATAGATGAAACTAAAAGCTTAAACGGCACCGGCTTTGCACAGCGCCCGCAAGTTCTTTTTTTCATTTGAACAAACCGGACAATGACTACTAATACCGCACTCACAATATTTCATAATAATCCGGGAGGACATTATGACCAATAAATACCGCGAAACTCTTATCAATGAAATTATCGACCGCGAGCTGAACATGTTTCTGGCAGTAAAAAACCGCGGAGGCACATCGCAATGTCAGGAACTCCCAGAATCTTTCCGCATCATGCGGGAAATGACTCACGGAGTGCTGCCGAACTCCTTTCTAAACTCCTACAAATATGATCTCAAACAAGCGGAAAAAGAGGGCCGTAATTTTATGACCGAAAAATATGCCCTAATGGAATCATTAATTCCGACCATCAGCAACTCCCCTCAAATAAAAGAGATTGTTCAAATTGAAAGTGAATGGCGCAAAGAAGTCGCGGCTCAATTTCCCAGAAGTGTTCAGCCCGATGGACATGAAAGTTTCTGCCGTTATCTAGGCTGTGAACTCCAGACTTACTCCGCCGCTACAATAATCGAGTACTACGACTACATGAAATCAGCGCAACAGGAACTCCGCAATCTTGTTCGTGAACGCTACGAACTGCTGATGCGCAAACTGGGCTACGCTTCGTTGCAGGATTGTGAAACAAAACTGACAGCACGCTAGCCGCCTAGCATGGAGAAAATGTCAGATGCCTGATTCCATATCTATTTTTGTTTTCTTCGCGTGGCTTATCGGCGGGTTTGTTTCCGGCGTCAGCGGCATAGGCGGAGCAATGGTCGCAGTACCGATCGCTTCCATCTTCATCCCCATGCATGAGCTTATCCCGCTCAGCTGCATATTGAATGTTGTCATGGACGGCTGTATCGCCTGTATGCATTTCCGCTACTGTCGCGTGTCTGCGTTGTGGCCCATGCTGGTCGGGTCTCTGCCCGGAGCTTTTGCCGGACTGTTTATCCTTCAATATGTTTCAGGAGCTATATTACAAGGGGGAGTTGGTGCATTGCTGCTCTACTACGTCTATTGGCAGCACACATATAAAGTGAAAGAAGCACGAAAAGAATCATGGTCGCGCGGCGGAGCAGCCGGATTCGGCGCTGGACTCCTTGGAACAGCTATATCATTCGACGGCCCCCCCATTGGGGCATACGGGCTGTATGTCGGCTGGCAACCTCGAGTATTTCTAGGAACACTCGGGGTATTCTTCGTTATCAGAGGCACCATGACCTGCGCCCTGCAATTCGGAGCAGGATTATATACTCCGCATGTACTGGAATATGCCATGTACGGAGTGCCTGCCACCATAATCGGGACTCTTTGTGCATTTCCAGTTGTAAAACACATAAACCTTGCAACCTTCAGACGCGTGCTAATGTGCATCATCGTGTTGGCAGGTTCAGTTTGCATTCTACGTTCCATGCTGTAATCTCCCTCCATTTGGGAAAATATCAAAAAAAACCAGGTCTGATATGCATAAAATACGCATCAGACCTGATTTTTTTAAATTTACCGATTACAACAGTACTAATCTATTTCTACATCAAGCAATTTTATTTTATAACGCAAACCGGCTCCGGTAATTTGCAGGATACGGGCAGCTTTCGCCACATTGCCTCCAGTAACCTCCAGCACATTACGGATGCATTGTGCCTCATATTCCTGCATACAATTTTTAAGCGGAACCACACTGTTTCTCTTAATCCCGGAGTAATCAAAATAATCTTTCCCCGTTAGAAAAGTTTCTCCCACCCTCTGCAAAGATTGCATCTGCTTCGGCCCCTGTGCGGAATCTACATTTTTACAGGCTTCGCGAAAATGAAGCGGCAGACAACCCCGTTCAATGGAAGACCGGTCCCCGAGCAAAGCCAGACTACCCTCAATAACATGCAATAATTCGCGGATATTTCCCGGCCAATCGTAATCAAAAAACATCTGTAAAATTTCGGGGTCTACCCCTATCGGCCTGCCGCCCTGATTCTGGTCAGAACTCTCGATAAAAGTACGCATCAATAGCGGAATATCCTTTTTACGATGACGAAGCGGAGGCACAGCAATACCCACAACCGCAAGACGATAAAATAGGTCACTACGCAAAATTCCCTGTCCCACAGCATTGAGAGGAGATTCGTTCAAAATACTGATAACCCGCACGTCCACAGGAATTTCAGTACGCGAACCTAAACGACGCACCCGCTTTTCCTGAAGCACTCGCAACAGCTTCGCCTGCAACCCAAGCGGCATGGAATTAAGTTCGTCCAGAAGCAATGTGCCGCCGTCGGCCTCTTCAAAAAGACCGGGCCTGTCACCAGCGTCTGTGTAAGCACCTTTAGCCGTACCGAATAAAATAGCTTCAAGCAGATTTTCAGGAATAGCGGCACAATTTTCAGCAATAAGTGGCTGGTTACGCCGCGCGCTCTCGGCATGAATGGCCTGAGCAAAAACTTCCTTACCGGTTCCGCTTTCTCCCCAGATCATCACATGTGAAGGGGACTTAGCCGCAGCACGAGCTTCAGCTAAAACGTCGAGTAAAGCTTCGTCTTCGCCCACAAGGCTGTCGAATGTATAATAATCATAAGTTTTTTTTATGGGCGCAGCTGATTTTGCGGGACGGGGCTTATGCTCCACCAAAGGAGATGTACCAGTCCAGATGGTAAAAGCGATGACTCCATCTTTTTTGCCGCGTTCAAACAGCGGAAAAAAATCCGAAACAGTGCTGGCGCGAAAATTATTCGTGGTTTTATAGAAATAAGACTTCTTCAGAACAGGCTCAGCCTTACGCAAGCATTCAATGGTAGGAATACACTCCAGCTCATACGGCACGTACAGCTTTGTAATGTGTTCACCTACAACATCAATGAGTCTGAAACTGTCAGCTTTGCGCTGAATAGGGTTCATATATTCGCAAATACCGTCACCATTCACCACTGCGACACCAATCCCCATGTCATCCCAGATAGCGGTCATGGAAGGATTCAACACGTCTTTACGGCTGATATCAAAAAATTTTTCTTTATTGAAATACAAATTTCACAACCTCGACTATTTGAGTGTTGGCGGGGTCTTTCGACGCCTTAAGCTGTTCTTTCGCTATCTAGACTGAAAAGAAATTTTTATCAAATGAAAAATTTTTATCGAAAAAGTTCTTTCCTTAAACTATTTGCAAACTCACTAAAAAACTAGAAAATCAATATTTACAGGGGTTTAATTGAAAAATACCGCATATCTCTAAATCTGGCACACCCCGTGCTAGTGAGAAAAGTAACAAACGAACGAATTCCATCTTTCACCCTGCTTCAGAAAAAAATTTACAACAAGGATAGGAGATAGAAATGAATACACTTTCTGCAAAAACAAACTCAGAAAACCAGACTGCTACCCCTAAAGGTTACGGCATTGACTGGAATACAGCGGAACCACGAGTTAAAGAACTCAAAGATTTTTTGATGTCCGCTCCTCAGGTCATGGACCCCGAACGTCTGCAATTTCTGAATGAAGTTTATGAAGAATTCCGTGGTGAATCCACTTTCTATATCCGCGCTAAACTTTTTGAGCGTGTTCTTACCAAAAAAAATATCTTCCTCGACGGCAACCCCATTGTCGGCACACTGACCGGTGTTCGTGCCGGTGTATACGCATACCCTGAATGGAATGTTGCATGGATCAAAGAAGAAATGCAGATGGCTAAAATGGCCTCTCTCGGTGAGATGAAAATCCCCAGCGAAACTAAAGAACTACTCGAAAAAACATATAAAAGTTGGAAAGGACGCACCTGTATCGATCTGAACAACAAAATGTTCAAAGATAAATACGGCATCAATCCTAAAAACTTTGCCAAGTGCGGCATGTATTATGAAAACGTCAGCGTTGCCAGTGGATCTGGTATTGCCGACTACCCTCTGATGCTGAACAAAGGTCTGCGCTGGCTCATCAATGATGTAAAATCCCGCTTTGAAAACTGCCCTACCACCTTGCAGAACAAAGAAAAGCATGACCTGTACCGTGCTATGCTCGTCACTTTTGAAGCAGTCATTGCCCACTCCCACCGTTATGCTGATCTGGCTGAAAAGACCGCCGTTGAAGAAAACGATCCTAAAGCCAAAGCTGAACTGCTGGAAATTGCTGAAATCTGTCGCCGCGTCCCTGAACACCCAGCACGCAACTTCCGTGAAGCTATCCAGTCTTTCTGGTTCATCCACCTTGCAATTGAAATCGAACAGATGGCCTGTGCAACTTCCCCCGGTCGCTATGGTCAGTACATGTATCCTTTCTTCAAGAAAGATATCGACGAAGGCAACCTTACCCGCGAACAGGTACTGACTCTCCTCAAATTCCAGTGGATCAAACACCTTGAACTGGCAGAATATCAGGGTAACTCATACGCACTGACCCTTTCCGGTCACACTGGTCAGTCCATCACCATCGGCGGCGTGGACAAAGACGGCAACGATGCCAGCACCGAGTTGGAAGAACTGCTCCTTGAAACTCAGATTCAGATGAAGAACATTCAGCCTACGCTGACCCTGCTCTATCATCCTAAAATGAAAGATTCTTATCTCAAAAAAGTATCAGAATGTATCCGCGGCGGTTCCGGTCAGCCTCAGATTCTGAACAACAATGCAGTTATTCAGCGCACACTGGCTCGTTTCGCTCAGTATGATGAAGGCATCACTCTGGAAGACGCCAGAAACTGCGGTAACTACGGTTGTGTTTCCACAGGCGTATGCGGCAAAGGCAGCTTTATCACTCAGGAAGATCAGCCTTGCCTAGCTAAAGTTGTCGAACTGATGCTCAACAACGGAAAATGCCCCGTCACCAAGAAAAAAGTCGGCGTAGAAAGCGGAAATCCTGCTGAATTCGAAACCTTCGATGACGTGTACAACGCATACAAGATACAGCTCGATCATCTCTTCAACATGTCCAGAAAACATTCTGACCTGAGCCAGATGGCACGTGTTCAGGTTGTTCCAAGCGTTTTCCGCTCCGCCATGTACGACGGTTGCATTGAAAAAGGTATCTGCGAAGAAGCAGGCGGCACCCGCTACCCTCAGGTCAACCCCATTATGACAGCAGGTATTGATGCGGCGAACTCCTTGCTCGCTATCAGATATCTGGTCTTCGAAACAAAACAACTGACCATGCAGCAGTTGCTTGACGCTATCAAATCAAACTTTGAAGGCTGTGAAGATATCCGTAAAATGTGCTTCGAAGCTCCAAAACACGGCAACGACGTTCTGGAAGTACAGGAATTTGTTCAGCAGTACTACAGAGATGTAGACTCAATACACCACGCTCAGGGCCCCGACTGCTTCGGCTACAGGACTCCGCTGGATGCATATTCCTTGTCATACCACAACTACTTCGGCGCACTCATGGGTGCTCTGCCTAACGGACGTAAAGCCGGAGTCGCTCTGACCGACGGTAGTGTTTCCGCAATGCCAGGCACCGACCATGAAGGAATTACCTCCCTCATCAAGTCCGGCGCAGAAGCCATCGACACAGTCCGCTACGGCGCAAACCACTTCAACGTGAAATTCTCCCCAGCAGTACTGGACGGCCCCAACGGAACCCGCACCTTGATTTCCCTGATCAAGACCTATTGCGATTTCGGCGGCTCACACATCCAGTTCAACTGCGTAAGTTCCGAAACCCTCAAAGCCGCACAGGTCGATCCAACAGATTACTCTGATCTGGTTGTACGTGTTGCCGGTTTCAGTGCCTACTTCACCAGACTGGATTGCGGCGTACAGAACGAAATCATTAAACGTACAGAATACGCATCATAAAAACTTAAAGATCAAACCGACCATTTGAAATCGCACAGAGACCCCCTCCTTATCTCTGTGCGATTTCACCCCCAAAAATACCCGCGGAGATACGATGAATCAGGGAATGATTTACAACATACAGCGCATGTCCGTTCATGACGGACCGGGACTGCGTACCACTATTTTTCTTAAAGGCTGCCCGCTGACCTGTCTGTGGTGCAGTAACCCGGAATCACAAAAAACAACGCCGCAAATGATGTTTTTTGAAAAACAGTGTACCGGCTGCGGCATCTGTGCAGATGTCTGTCCCAACGGAGCCGTAATTCCTTTAGACGGAAAATTCGGACGCGACATAGAAAAGTGTACTCACTGCGGTCTATGTACCGAATCATGTTCCGGCAAGGCCCGCGAAATGTCCGGCAAAATGATGTCTGTAGACGAAGTGATGAATACCGTACGCAAGGATTCCCTGTTCTATGAGAACTCCGGCGGCGGTGTAACTTTCGGCGGCGGCGAACCTACTTCCGGTGGAGAATTCTTTCTGGAGATGGTGCAAGCCGTGCATGACGAGGGTTTCCATGTAACTGTGGATACTTGCGGATTCTGCCCGGCAGAACGTTTCGACAAAACCATCGAACTTGCAGATCTGTTTTTGTTTGACTGTAAACACATGGACCCGGAACAGCACCGGAAATTAACCGGGCAGGATAATGTATTAATCCTGCGCAATCTTCACGCAGCTCTGAGTTCCGGCAAAGAAGTACATCTACGTATGCCACTGATGCCGAATATGAACGATTCGGATGAAAATATCGCTGCCATGGCAGACTTTTTAAAGGAATTCGACCGAAACGAAATTGAAATTATGCCGTGTCATGCCTTTGGACAAAGCAAATATGTAGCACTTAGCAAACCTCTTCCGCAGGTATCACAATACACGCCGGAAGAACTGGACATAGTTCTGGAAAGATTTGCCAAGCACGGGCTGCAGCCCGTCATGGTCTAACAATAACCATAATAGAGAGATAAATATGTTTACCGTTACCGTACCGGACGAAATGCTAGTAAAGCTTCAGGCCATGCTTGAAGATGAAGATGACGACAGCTGTGTGAGACTGCGCGAATACAAACTAGGCGGAGGCTGACACGCTAAAATAGTGCTCGGTCTGGGCATTGATGAAGCTGATGAAGATGAAGACGTACAGATTGAAATAAATGAAGTTCCGTTTGTTGCCGAAAAAGACTTTCTGACTAAACACGGTAAAGATTTTTCACTGACATTCAGTGACAAAAAGGAAGTTGTACTGACAGCTCTGGCTGCGTAATTTATACCCTATTTACGGCAGCACCACGCCCCCCTTCTCCCCCCTGGCTTTACGGCAAGGGGGGCGTTTTTTTTCAAAAAACCTACATTTATACCCCTCATGGACACGAATCCTATAGTTCTGGACTGTCATCACATTTTTAGGACAAAATTCATTTTACGCTTGAAATATTTTTAAAATACTGTATTTGTATTTATCCAAATAATAACTCAGGTGATTTATGATAAATACTCCCAAATTTTATGACTTAATGACTCCAGTGTTGAGAGTACTTGAATCGCTTGGCGGTTCAGCTAACATTTTGGAAATAACAGAACATATCGTTAACCACCTTTATCTTACTGAAAAAGCGGCTAAATATTTGAATAATCCAGGCAGGACGCACCAAACTAAACTGGAATGTAGAATTTATCACGCTAATAAATATCTGTGTTGCTACGGGGTTCTTGAAGAAATCGAACCTGACATATGGGGGCTGACGGATAAATATGAGCCGGGTATGATTGTTACACACGACCATATCATTAAGGCTGCCATGGAAAAGTTAACTGCCTAAAATAATTAAGTTTAAAATAGTTCAAAATATATTATCAACATTTTAAAGACAATCTTCTTTAAATCCTTAAAAAAATAACACAATTGATATTGACTCAACATTACTATCATTATAATTATTTGGGTAAGGGGAATTTAAAAAAGGGGTCTTTATGAATGAATTACGCTGCAATTCTGGCATTATGCTGTGCTCAATAATCCTGCTCAAATCCATAATAAAGCCGAAAAGAAAATTGCCGAGATGCTTCTGTGCATGCGAGCAATCTATTCAACAATAAAAGTGTTTCGCTTTCACTCGCGCAAAACATGCTGTGTGAAGGATAGAAAAAAACACCCATTGTCTTTTTTTTATACATAATTACGAACACATAGTAATTGAAATATAAAAATTTTAGTTCGCAGCTACCTTACAGAATACCACAAGAGCTTCGGACAATATCAGCAAAAAAATGAGAAAAATATGAATCCTGAAAATATTATCCATAAAACAATAAATCTTCCTGGCAAAGGCGAGTCTGTAATATACAAAGTTGACGAAACCACTGCCTTCAATTTTGGATTCAATTATTCAGACGCAACATTTACTGGGAACGGTGGCGACCTCGTTATCTCATCTGAAGATAATGGAGTCATCATCCTTGAAGGATACCTACCGCTTGCTAAAGAAGAGCTGGTGCCTGCTTTTGTGCTCGAAGATGGAGAAGAAATACCCGGCAACGTATATCTTTTCGCTTTTTCTCAAGACTCTAACGAAATAGAGACTGCAGCCAATACCGGAACCAGTGGAAGTGGAGCTGGTGAATATGCTGATATGCAAGGACAACTCTTCGACAGCCAAGAGTCTCTCCAAGGACAGGAAGAAACCCCACGTGACGAAATGGATTTCGCCAGAAGAGATACACCGGAAGACTCTTTCGACACAGCCGATGCAGCCTTTAATGCCAATAGAGAAGCAGAAGAAAGCGAAGGCGTCGGCACTGGCGGCACTGACGAGGGTCAGGCCGGAGCAGTAAACCATGCGCCGACCAGCGATCCGGTTGCTGTCTCCACAAATGAAGATACCGATATCATCATCACTAAAGAGATGCTGCTTGCCAATGCGGACGATGTCGACACTGATAACGCCCTGCTCACTGTTCAGAATTTAGCTCCTGTCGGTGCGGACGGAACAATTACCGAAAACGCAGACGGCACATGGACTTTCTCACCTAATGAAAACTTTAACGGTGAAGTAAAGTTCAACTTTGAGATCAATGACGGTGCGGCAGAGAATAACATCACACAGGTGACAGGAACTGTTACTGTTGATGCAGTTAACGATGCGCCGACCAGCGCTCCGGTTGCTGTCTCCACAAATGAAGATACCGATATCATCATCACTAAAGAGATGCTGCTTGCCAATGCGGA